>JAEZTD010000381.1 GCA_023443705.1 Bacillota bacterium
GACAGGAAGACCTCCTTGGCGGTGCCGCGCTCCACCACGCGCCCGGCATACATGACCACCACGTAGTCCGCCATTTCAGCGATGACGCCCAGATCGTGGGTGATCAGCATGATGGAGGCGTTGATCTGGTCCTTGAGGTTTCCCAGAAGGTCGAGAATCTGTGCCTGGATTGTCACGTCCAGCGCCGTGGTGGGTTCGTCGGCAATGATGAGCCGTGGATTGCAGCTGAGCGCCATCGCGATCATGACCCGCTGGCGCATGCCGCCGGAGAGTTCGTGGGGATACATGCCGTACACACGCGCCGCGTCGGCGATGCCAACCATTCCAAGGGCTTCCAGCGCGCGCTTCTTTACGCCCTCCCTGTCCAGATCCGTGTGCAGCGCGATGACCTCGTCCACCTGATCGCCAATTTTGAAGATCGGGTTGAGGCTGGTCATCGGCTCCTGAAAGATCATGGCGACAGAATTGCCGCGGATGTGCTGCATCGCATAGCCGGGGGTTTTCGCCACGTCGATGGCCCGATCGCCCAGGTTCAGGCGGATCGCGCCGCCGGTAATCTGACCCTGCGGCCGCTGCAGTAGCTGCATCAGCGAAAGGCTGGTGACTGATTTTCCGCAGCCGGATTCGCCCACGACGCCCACGGTCTTGCCCTTGGGTACGTCAAAGGATACGCCGTTGACCGCCTTGACCACGCCGATGTCGGTAAAAAAGCTGGTGGAGAGGTTGTCAAACTCGACCACGTTGGAAGGGTTGCGCATTTGGCAAAGATACTCTGCTTCGCGCACATGCCTCCGGTTCAGTTTTTTTTCAAGATCGGCGGTAATGCGCCGGTTTTCCCGGGAAATGCGGCGGGATTCCCGGCCGGAGATGTAGTTTGCGCGGCGGCTCTCTTTTTTCGTCATGTAGATCGCCTACCTTTTCATCCTGGGGTCGAAGGCGTCGCGCAGCCCGTCGCCCACAAAATTGAAACCGAGAACGGTCAGAAGGATCAGAATCCCCGCCGGAATCCAGATGAACCAGTAGTTGGTCATCACGTGCAGGTTCGTGGCGGAGTTGATGATCGAGCCCCAGGAGGCCAGCGGGTATTTGATGCCGAGCCCCAGGAAGCTGAGCGTCGCCTCGGTGATGATGATGTTGCCCAGGTTCATCGTCGCGTGGACGATCAGAAGGGGCATGACGTTGGGCACCAGGTGTCGGAAGATGCGCCTGGAAGCGCGAATACCGGTTGCCTCGGTGGCCACCATGAAATCCTGCTCCCGAAGGGACAGAATCTGCCCGCGCACGATGCGCGCCACGTTCGTCCAGCTCATGATGCCCAGAATCAGCATCAGAAGGAAGATGCGCGCGTAAGGGCTGATCTCCATGGAGTCCATCACCGCGCCGGCGATGATCATCATCGGCCAGTAGGGGATGCAGTTGAAGAGGTCGACAAAGCGCATGAGCAGCGTATCGATCACGCCGCCGAAGTAGCCGGAAACGCCGCCGATGACGACGCCAATCACGAGCTCGATCATCACGACGACGAAGCCGACCATCAGCGATATACGGCCGCCGTACATCAGCCGCGTCAGAACGTCCATGCCGTTGTTGTCGGTGCCCAGCGGATGCTCTTTGGACGGGGGCGCGTAGATGTCGATCAGCTGCACCATGGCGCTGGACTTTACGGCGTAGGTATCTTTGACCTTCTCTAGCCGGTAGGCGGTGGACTGGCCGTTCTCCTCCACGGAGAAGGCCTTTTCGCCCGACGCGATGGCGTCGCGCACCAGAACCTTGAACGAAATCGGCAGGAATGCGCCCGCCTCCAGCGGATTTACGATGATCGTGCTGGCGTCGGCAAAGGGCGCGCCACCTTTAGAGATTACATAGGACCCGTCCGCCTCCTCGATTTCATAGGCCTCACCGGCATATTCGAAGGATGCGGCATTTCCCGAGATCGAGGAAAGTACCGCGGCACGGAAATCGAGAGTACCGACCGCCGCTTCGTCCGACTGATTATAGGCATCGAACACCAGCATCGAGGCCAGCGCCACGTCGGCGGCGCGGGAGAGGGTCACGCTCTTTCCGGCATGCGTGACCGAGTAGGCTGCGTCGTCCAGCGTGAAATAGGAAGCGCCGGTGTTCACCGCATTCTCGAAGGCGGATCGGAGCGCATCCGGCAGTTCGGCGCTGTCCTTGGCGTAGTTGAACCTGCCCTTGAGGTTGATGGCGGAGGCCAACGTCTCCATCCGCTCAATCAGGTAAAAGTTTTCTCCGGAGACGATTGAATAGTCTTTCTCGCCGTCTGAGAACGCGGTATTTCCCTTGTTCCTAGCCAGCACGAACGCCGCGCGGGCCGAGGCGGGGAAAGATTCACCCGTTTTCGTCGTATAGCGAAGCTCCTGATTGACGGTGGCGCTGGCGAAGTCCTTGTCCATCGACCCGTAGGTTTTGAACACCTGAGACTGGGTGTAGGGCGCGAGTACGCCGCCGAGGAAGGAAAACAGGAACATCAGCACCAGAATGACGAGGCCGGTGATCGCAAGGCGGTTGCGGAGGAATCGCTTCATCACCAGCATCGACGGAGACAGCACCTTTACGCGGCGCTCGTCACTGAGGGGTTCGGCGCCAAGCTGCGCTTTTTTCTCCTGTTCGCTCATGTCGCCACCTCCTCTAATTGACCCGCACACGGGGATCGACCACCGCGTACAGGATGTCGGCCATAATCAAGCTGACCTGCGTCAGCAGAATCAGAAATACCAGGTAGAACATCGTAAAGGGAATGTCGCCGGCCACCATCGCTTGGTAGGCGATGTAGCCGATGCCCGGAATCTGAAACAGGGTTTCCGTAATCATGGAGCCTGCGAAAAGGTCCGGCAACATGTAGCTCATGTAGGAGATGAGCGGAATGAGCGTGTTCCGGAAGGCATGCCGGTTGATGACCACCCGCTCGCTCAGGCCCTTGGCGCGGGCGGTGCGGATGTAATCGGAGGAGAGGACCTCCAGCATGCTGGTGCGGGTGTAGCGCATCAGGCCGCCCACCGAAAGCATGGCAAGCGTCAGAACCGGCAGCACCATGTGGCGCGCCATGTCCGCGATCTTGCCCCAGGTGTTCAGCTGTTCGTAGAAGCGCCCGACGATCCCGTAGAGATCGAACCAGCCCAGCCTGATCGAAAAGACGTATTTCAGGATGGTGGCGAGGAAGAATGTGGGCAGTGACATGCCCATCAGCGAAAAGACCGTGACGAAGTAGTCGGTTCTGCTGTACTGTTTCCGGGCGGCGAGAATGCCCAGCGGAATGCAGATGACGATCTCCAGCGCAAAGGTGATGATGTTGACCACCACGCTGTACCAGATGACGTTCACGAATTTTACCGTAACCGGCAGGTTGTATAACCAGGATTCGCCGAATTCGCCCCGGATGGCGTTGCCGAGCCAGTGGACGAAGCCCAGCAGGATGCCCTGATCCAGGCCGTACACCTGGTTGAGCTGCGTGAGCCATTCGCTGTAGCTGCGCCCACCGGGCAGGTTTGCCCGCTGCCGCGCGATGGTTTCCACGTAGGAGGACGGCAGGCAGCGGATCACGGTATATACCACCAAAGATCCCAAAAGCACGATCAGCGCGCCCAGCGCCAATCTTCTCAGTATGAACTTTCGCATCGGTTCTACTCCTTCATCCCAAAGCGTGGCGCGCGCATTGAACCCGCGCAGGCGGGCTCAATGCGCGCTTCCTTCGCTTGGGGATTATTTCGAAGCGCTCATCGCGATGTTGTAAACTTCCTTCTGCCACATGTAGAACGTGGTCACGTCCGGCGTGAAGGTCGCGGAATCGATGCGCTCGGGGGAGTAGATGGTGGAATTCTGGCGCTGATAGACCGGGATTTCAACCGCCCAGTCGAGGATGATGTCCAGGCACTGTTTGTAGACCTCCTTGCGGTAGGCCTGATCCGGCGACTTGCGGGCGTCTACAAGCAGCTGATCCAGCGTCGCGTCGGCGATGTGGTAGTGGTTGGAATCCGACCCGCCCTTGCCGACGATGCCGGTGGAGTGGTAGGTCTGGTACATGTCTGGGTCGATGGTGGCCTGCCAGGCGGCGCACCACAGCTGCTGCGTACCGGCGTCCAGCATATCCCACATCACGTTGCCATCGGTGGGGTCATTGATCTTGAGTTCGATGCCGATTTTTGCAAGCGCCGCCTTGGCGTCGGTCAGGATCGCAAAAGACGGGTGATCGCCCACGCCGTCGCCGCCGATGAGGATTTCGTAACTGAGGCTGGCGCCTTCGGGCGCGGCGGTGAACTTGCCGGCGGCTTCGTCGAAGGTGTAGCCCGCGGCCTTGAAGTACTCGGTGGCGGCCTTGAGCGCGGCGTCGAACTTGGCGTCGGCGGTCATGTCCGCGGTGTAAAGAGCGCTTCCGTCCGTGCCGACCGAGTAGGCGGTCTGGTAACCCTCGTCGGTGGGCTGCGGGGCGGCCCAGGAGGTGTTCGAAATGGGGTAGTTGATCACAGAAGCCGCGTCGCCGTAGTAGCTGTCCACGGCCACGTCGCGATAGACGGACAGCACCGTGGCAAGGGCCTTGCGGAGCGCCTTGGAGGCGTCGGAATCCGGCACGCCGCCGACGTTCACGGTGTCGGCGTTGAGGCCGATGTAGCCGTATCCCAGGTTGTCCACGCGCTCGGTGACGATCTTGTCGCCCGCGAGTTCCTTGTTGGCGTTGTAGCCGCGGATCTCTTCAAAGGTGGCCTTGCTGCCGTTCATGTCGCCCAAGTCCGCGGTGCCGGTGGCGACGGCGGCGACGACTTCGTTCGTGTTGCTCTCCTTGAACTGCACGAACTTGGTCGCGGGCACGCCGCGGAAGAACAGATCATTGGCCTCGAAATATATAACGCGGTTGTCATATTTGACAAATTTGTAGGGGCCCGCGCCGATGGGCTGGGTGGTCTTGACTTTGACGATGGAAAGATCGCCGAAGGGGAAGCCAAACTTGTTGTTCTCGTAGTCGTACTGCGCCGGATCGCCGTAGTAGTTAAGCGGCGCGACGGGGATGTCGATCACGTTGTAGATGGCCGGCGCTTCAAAGCCGTTCATCGTGATGGTGACGGTGTAATTGTCCACCTTCTTGATGCCCTCGATGTTCGGGAAGCCGCCGGAGGAACTTTCGTCCTTCGGGCCCCATTCCTTGATGAAGGCATCTTTGGCAAGGGTGGAAACCGATGCAGCGCTCGAGTCGGGCGCTTCAGTGGAGAAGAAGGCGTCCGCGTCGCCTGCATAAGCGGCGTAGGTTTCGCTGTAGTAATCCTCAAGGGTGGGCTTGGCCTCGGCCAGCGTCCAGGTCTTGCCGGATTTCGAGGTCAAAACGCCGTCCGCAACTTCGCCGAAGCCCCACATGGCCATGCCGAACGCGACCTGAAGGCCCTCGTCCGCCTTGACCTCGTCCGGCGTAAAGCCGACGGTGTCCTGAATGTAGCTGGGGTAGTTCGCCATGCAGTAGTCCACAATCGACTTGACGACGCCGGTCCAGTTGGCCTTGAGCGCCGCCCAGTACCCTTCCTGCTGCTCCTTGGTGAAGGCATCGCCCTCCGCCCAGGCGTGGTCAGGGCCGGCCGCGACGATGGCCGCCGCGATGTCCTGGTACTTGGCGTAGACGTCCTCGCTGGTCTGCGTCCTGTAATTCTGCAGACCGACGATGTTGTAGCTGTTGATGGTGGCCGAACCGACGTAGCTCGGGTCACAGTAGACGTAGTAGTTGAAGATGATGTCGTCCGCGGTCATCGGCGTGCCGTCGGAGAACACGAGATCCTCGCGCAGTTTGATGGTGTAGACCGTCTTGTCGGCCGTTTCGTCATAATTGACGGACACGTCCGCGGGGCCTTTGTAGTTATATTCGTTGTCGCCAAGTTTGCGCGCTTCGCCTTCGATGGCATTGTTCACGACCTCGCCCATGCGGTCATAGGTGAGGAGGCGGAGTTGCACCATGTCGCTGGCGTCGTTGTCCATGACGGTGTCGGCGAAAAAGGGGCTGAACTTCTGGCTGAACTCATCAAAGGCGACAACCAGCGGAGTATCCGCACCGGAAGCGGCGGGGGTTTCCGTGGCGGCGGCTTCCGCCAGCGCCGACATTGTGCCGCCCAGCATCATAAGGGCGAGCAGTAGAGAGAGGAATACGCGCAAAGTCTTGACCATCCTCAATCCCTCCTTGAAAATTATTGGAAGCATGAAAATGCCCCCAAATATATCAGCAGTATAGCACCTGTATGCCATAGAGTCAATCGCATTTGACAGGAAGATGGCGTAAATATGACGCGTTGCGTAAGGCCGCAACGTGTGCTAATATGTTCGTATCAATGATGCGGGGGACAGGGCTTTGAGACGGGATTGGACAAAGGACTACCGTGAGGCCGTCGGAGCGGACAGCGGGAAGCGTTACATATATATAGGCGAACGTCATGAGCTTCCGCGGGAAAGTCGGCGGGTGTATCAAAATCGTGTGGTGCCCGCCGTGGTGGCCTTGCTTGCGGCGCAGGCGGCGTGGGGCCTTTTTGATACGCCTGCATCCCGCGTCCTCTATGTGGCGCTGCCTTGGGCGGCCGTCACGTTTTCTGCCGCGCTCGCGCTGTTTGACGCGGCGCGCATCCTCATGGTCAGGCGAGCGTTGACCGCAAGGGATTATGCTGCTTCTGCGCTGAGGTTGAAGCGGACGCTCCTCGTTACGCTGGCACTGTCCGCGCTCCAGCTTACGATGGACCTGGCATACCTGATTCTTGAAAGGTTCCCGGGCGCGGATCTTCCGATATTTACATTCCATCTGCTGGCGCTAGGACTTTCGATTTCGGCGTGGCGGCTTGAAAAACCAATCGTCTGGAATAACTTGCCGCCCACCGCCTGAAGCGACATTTCGCGCAAAACTGCATTCAATCCGTCATCTCCGGCCAGAATATGCATACATTCTGCCGGAGGTATTTTTGATGAAAGCAATCATCATGGCTGGCGGCGAAGGCTCGCGCCTGAGGCCGCTCACCTGCGCCTGTCCCAAGCCGATGGTTCCGCTGATGGATCGCCCTGTCATGGCCTACGCGCTCGATCTGCTCAAAAAACACGGAATAACCAATGTCGGGGTGACGCTGCAGTACCTTCCAGAGAGGGTGACCGAGTTCTTCGGCGAGGGGGGCGAGTTTGGCGTCGAAATGCGGTATTTCGTCGAAGAGCATCCGCTGGGAACCGCCGGCAGCGTCAAGCTGGCGGCGGAGTTCCTCGACGAGACCTTCGTGATCCTGTCGGGGGATGGGCTGACCGACTGCGATCTGACGCAGGCAGTCGCCTTTCATAAATCCTCCGGGGCGCTGGCGACGATGGTTTTGAAGAAAGTTGAAAACCCGCTGGAATACGGCGTGGTCTTGGCCGACGCCGCGGGCCGGGTGCAGCGATTTTTGGAAAAGCCCGGTTGGGGAGAGGTCTGCTCCGACACGGTGAATACGGGAATCTATATTCTGGAGCCGGAGGCGCTTCAGTTTATCCCCGCCGGAAAACCTCACGACTTTGGGAGAGAATTCTTCCCGGCGCTGGTGGAAAAAGGGCAAAAGGTATACGCACACGTGATGCGTGGGTATTGGTGCGACATCGGCGACCTCGGCGCTTACCTGAAGGCGCATTCGGATCTTCTGGACGGCCGCGTCACCGTAGAGCAGAGCGTGAAGCCCGGCACAGTGACGCGAATGCCCGGCGTGCAGGTGGACAGGAGCGCCATCTTGGAAGGTCCCTGCTTTATCGGTGAGGGCGTGCGGGTGCGGGAGGGCGCGCGAATCGGCGCCTACAGCGTTCTCGGGGCGGGCTGCACAGTGGAGAAGCACGCATCCGTCAAGCGCTCCGTCATCTGGCGCGGTGCGAAGATTGGCGAGGGCGCGCAGGTGCGCGGCGCCGTCGTACAGACCGCGGCGACGCTGGGTGAGCGCGCCGCCATTTTCGAGGAGGGCGCTCTGGGAGACCATTCGATTCTGGGCGAAGGCTGCATCATCATGCCCGGCGTCAAGGTGTGGCCCCACAAGGAGGTAACGAGCGGCGCAAAGGTGGACCAGAACCTGGTCTGGGGCGCGCGCGGAGGCGAAGATCTGTTCGCGCCGGAAGGGCCGGGGCAGGCCGCGCGGCTGGCACAGGGGTTTACCGCGGCGCTGAAGCCGGGCAGCGTGGTCGTCGGACGCGACAATTCACTGATGTCGCTGGCGCAGGCCAGGGCGGTCTCCGCCGGGCTGATCGCCCAGGGCGTGCAGGTGTTTGAGCTAGGGCCGTCCACGCTGCCCCAGACATCCCAGGCCGTCAGGTCGATGGACGCAGGCGGCGGCGTGTACGTGGCGGAGAAACGGCTGACGCTTATGAGCGGGGGAGGAATCACGCCCACCACCGGCGAGATGCGCACCCTTTCCGGCGTACTTGCGCGGGAGGACTACGCGCGGCCCTACTCGGCGCGGCTGTACGCGCCGGTTCTGGCGGGGGGCGGCGAGCGGAGCTATCTTGCGGCGATGACCAAGGGCGTCGACCTTGCCGGCATGAAGGTACAGCTCTACGCGCCCGGCGAGCCGCTGCTCACCACAGCGGAACGGGCGCTGATTCATGCCGGGTGCCAGGTGCGCGCCGAGTGGGAGGCGGAACTCATGGACCCCAAGCCCGGGGAAACGGCGATCTGGATCGACGAGACCGGCGAAAGCGCGCGCTTTTCCGGAGACGGCGGCGCGCTTTCCGAGGGGGAAAACCAACAGCTCCTTTGCTGGACGGCCCTCGAAATGGGCTTTGTGCGCCTTCCGATGCCGCCGGGCATGACCCGGAGCATCGTTGAGTATGCGTCGCAGCGCGGTGCGACGGTGGAGCGCGTGCCCAGCGACCGCACCCGCTGGATGCGCGCACTCTGGAAGGAGGATGAGCGTCTGCTGCGGCTGTTCTTTGACGGCGTCTACGCCGCCGTACAAACCCTCGCCGCGCTGAAAAAGGCGGGGATTACGGTAAATGGCGTGATGCGCTCGATGCCCAGGGTGTTTCGCAGCGACCGGGTGTTTTCGGTGGAATTGAAGGACCGCGGCGCGCTGATGCGGCGCCTCGCGGAAAACATACCCGGAGCCAGCCTGTCGGACGGCGTGACCTTTGAAGACGAACGGGGATGGGTCTGGGTCAGCGCGCCGGGCGAAAAAAAGGAATGCCGCGTTCTGGCGGAGGCCACGAGCGCGGAATTCGCAAAAGAACTGTGCGATTTTTGCACGGACAATCTGGAAAAGCTGGTCAGGGATACGCAACCCTGAGCCCGCCGGGGACGATGCGATAATGTGCCCTTTCGACCGCGATCAGTTCGCCATCGAGTTCGATGGTCATGCCAGGGGATTCGATCACGACCTCCTCCGCCCGCAAGTGATGGGCGATCGGCAGCGACAGGAACTTGCCGGTCACAAACATCGGAAGTAGCCTTACGATCTGCGAACGGCTGACGGCGTCGACGTATACGATGTCGAAAAGTCCATCGGCCGGGTCAGAAAGCGGTGAAACCATCATGCCGCCGCCGAAGTAGCGGCCGTTGGCCACCTCAAATATGGTAAGTTTCTGGGTGAAGGTGCGCCCGTTCACGATGATTCGGGCTTCGACGGGTTTATAGAGGCGGATTGCCGAAATTAGCCCCAAAATGTAGGGAAGGAGACCCTTGAAGCGCGTGCCGAAAAAGCGCATCTGCCGCAGCACCTCGATGTCAAAGCCGGTGCCGGAGACGTTCAAAAAAAGCCGTTCGTTGATCATCCCTATGTCAACGGAGCGGATGGCGCTGTCCAGCTGAAGGGCGAGGGCCTCGATCGGGTTCTTGGGAAGGTTCAAGACCTTGACATAATCGTTTCCTGTGCCGCAGGAAACGAAATACATCACCGTCCGGGTGCCGAGAAGGCCGTTGGCGACCTCGTTGAAGCTGCCGTCCCCGCCCACGACAACCACGCGGGGCTCGCTTTCCTCCGAGGCAATCCTACGGGCAAGCTCCGTTGCGTGGCCGGGGCGCTCGGTCATCACCGTTCGAAACGAAAGACCGCGCTTATGAAGTTCCGCCTCCACTTTTTCGCGCGCCTTCAGCGCGCGCCCGTTTCCGGCGGTGGGGTTGATGATCACATGGTACAAGGCGCGTCCCTCTTTCGTAGCTGGGATACGGGTACTGTATGCGGGTCAGACGTCGAAGGTGCGACCTGTTTTTTTGGAAACCCAATCCGAAAAGCGTCGTGCGTCGGCATTCAGAACCAGCGCCTCCGGGAAGTCCACGTCGCGCAGCACCTCCAGCGAGGCATCCACCTTGCCCACGAAAGAGGCGAAGTGGGCATCGGTCGACACGACCACGGGAACCTCGTATTTTTTCAGAAGCCGCGCGATGGCGCGGCAGTTTTCATAACTGCCCTTGCGCACTTTGAAGGAGTGGGAATTGATTTCGACGACCTTGCCGTTTTCCTTGAAGGCGCGGATTGCCGCTTCGTGGTCGAAGGGATAGCGACCGTCGCCCGCATGACCAATGATGTCTATGGAGGGGTTCGTCGCCACCGCCAGCCACGCCCGGGTATGGGTTAATTCGTCGGAGGGCGGGAAAGTCAGCGTATGCATCGACGCAATCACAACATCCAGCCGGTCCAGTATGTCGGGCGGCAGGTCCAGCGCGCCGTCTCCATCCAGAATGTTGACTTCGCAGCCGCGCAGCAGGTAGACGCCCAGCGCCGCTTCAGGCAGCACGTTGCGCATGGAGCGGAAGTAGAGTTCCGTCGGCGCGCCGGGAATTCGGGGCGCGTGATCTGCGATCACCAGAAACCTGTGCCCCATGCGGGCGGCCTCCACGGCGTTTTCCATGACCGTGCTGTGGGCGTGCCCGGAGGCGATGGTGTGGGTATGGGTATCGGCAATGATGTTCATTTTGCGCTCCGCCTAGTTTTCAATACGAATGCCAACCTATTATACCGAATAAATGCGAGGTTGGCCCCATGAATACTGTGTCGATTCAGCTTGGATTGTGTAAATTTTAACGAAAGCAGCGAGACTTCGCGTGTTTTGGATTTTTGCGGCGTACTTGCGCGCAGGAGGAAAATCATGTAGAATGATGAGGCGGCGGCACGGTAAAGGGCCGCGGAACGGAGGGTACGCATGGAAGCACTTGAGGCGGTCAAGCGGCCAATGAAGCGCAGAGACCACGATGATAAGGTCTCCGGCCGCACCCTGTATACAGACGACATCCAGTCGCCCGATTTTCTGACCGGAAAAATTCTTAGATCCAGCGTCGCGCGCGGCCGCATCCGCGGCATTACGGTACCGGAACTCCCCGAAGGGTACTTCGTCGTCGATCACCGCGACGTTACCGGCACCAACGAGGTGCACATTGTGCTTGACGACACGCCGGTCTTCGCGGAGGAGACAGTGGAGTTCGTCGGCGATCCGATTCTGATGGTCGTGGGTCCGGACGAGCGCGTGGTGGAGCGCATCGTAAAAGAGATTCAGGTGGATTACGAGGTGCTGCCGGCGGAGCTCGACCCGCTGAAAGCCACCACCCATTTTTTCAAGTACAAAATTGAAAAGGGCGACATTGAAACCGCATTCGCCGAGGCCGACCGCGTGCTGGAGGAGACCTTCACCACCGGGCATCAGGAGCATGTGCACCTTGAGACCAACGCCATGATCGGCGAGTGGCACGACGGAAAGGTGACCGTGCGCGGCTCGCTGCAGTGCCCCTTTTACGTCGTCCGGGCAATCCGGAAGGCGCTGGGTTGCGAGGAATGCGACATCAACGTCATTCAGGAGGCCACGGGCGGCGCTTTCGGCGGCAAGGAAGACTACCCGAGCATTCTCGGCTGCCAGGTGGCCGTGGCCGCCGCCAAGGCGAAAAAGCCGGTCAAGTTGGTCTTTACCCGGCAGGAGGACATCGCCTACACCCCAAAGCGACACCCTTCCGTCTGCCGGTACCGGGTGGCCATCAAGGGGGGCCGGGTGACCGCGATGGACATCGACGTGACGTATGACGCGGGCGCCTACACCACGCTTTCGGCGGTGGTGCTGCAGCGCGGCTCCATCTGCGCAAACGGCATCTATGACATTCCCAACCTGCGCGTTGAGAGCCGCGCGGCCAAGACCAACTCCGTGCCCAACGGCGCGTTCCGGGGCTTCGGCGGCCCGCAGACCTTCTTCTCCATTGAGATGATGATGGAACACGCGGCCAAAGCCCTCGGCGAAGAGCCTCTTGATTTCAAGCTCCGCCACGCATCGAAGCAGGGGGATGAGACGAGTACCCAAGGGCTCTACCATTTCCATGTGCCCGTACCGGAGATCGCACAAAAGCTGGATGAACTGTCGGATTACCGAAATAAGCGCGCCGCCTACGCCGAGCAGGCGAACGGGCGCCATCGCCGGGGCATCGGACTTTCGCTGGTGTTCCACGGCTGTGCTTTCACCGGAAACGGCGAGCGCGACCTCATCAAGGCCGTCGCCCGCATCCGCGGAAACGCGGACGGCACCGTGGACGTGTACACCGCAAACACCGAAATGGGACAGGGGCTTAACACCAGCTTTCCGAAGCTGGTTGCGGCACGGCTGGGCATTCCCGTTGAGAAGGTCAGGCTGGAGAACCCGGACACCGACTTCGTACCGGATTCCGGCCCCACCGTGGCCAGCCGCTCGATGATGATCGTCGGCGAAATCCTGCGCCGCGCCGCCGACCGGTTAAAGGACGCCTGGAAGGAAGGCGAGACCGTCACCATCGAGGAACACTACAAGCATCCGGACTATATGATCCCCTTCAGCCTTGAAAACTTCAAGGGCGACGCCTACCCGGACTACTCCTGGTCGGGCAACGTGGTGGAGGTCGAAGTGGATACGCTGACCGGCGAGGCCAGGACGCTGGGTTGCTGGGGCGTATATGACATCGGTCTACCCATCGACGAGGCCGTCTGCCACGGCCAGATGCAGGGCGGCATGCTGCAGGGCCTCGGATACGCGTCGATGGAACAGATCAGCTACAACGAGCGCGGCATCATCCGAAACGACCGCCTGACCGATTACATCATCCCCACTTCGGTGGACGCGCCGCCCCTCATCAGCGACTTTGTGGTAAACCCCGCGGTGTTCGGCCC
>JAEZTD010000418.1 GCA_023443705.1 Bacillota bacterium
TGATGAGATAACGACAGCCCTCATATAGGAGGCCTGCAAAGGCCGCTATGAAAAGCATCACCAGGCATCCATACAGACTTAAATAGAGGCCAAGCGCTGCGAGAAGCTTAATATCTCCACCCCTGAAATGCTTATCAAACCCGACAACATAGAGCAGGGCCGTGATTGCACCAGGAACCATTCCGGAAAGGTCAAGCTGTTGTTTTGTGAGCATAAGAAGTGCGGCTAAGATAACAATAGCTATTGAAATCCAATTACTAACCTCCCGGTATTTTGCATCCTGGACAGCGGCGGCCAACAAACATATAATGGATAATAGATTTAGAGTGAAAATAAAATGAGATTGCATCATCTTGGCCTTTCTTTGCACAAAAAAGAGCCAATCACCAGATTGTCTCCCCAATAATTGCGCATCTTCTTAATGTTTCTAAAGTTGCATTTATGCGAATGCAGCATCTGCTGCAAGGTCTTCATGCAGGTCTGCGATCGGGTCGCCCGTGCAGGCAACATAGGTGGCGGTAAACGGAACGCCGTTGGGATCGCAAGGATATACCCCATGGTTGTGCAGCGTATAGTAGCCGTCAAGGCCGGCCGCCTTGAGTTCCGCCATGCTTGCACCCCGGATGCACTGGTAGATCATGGTGCCGATCATTTCCCAATGGGCAAGCTCTTCCGTGCCAATATCGTTCAATGTAGCGCGGCAGCGGTTATCCGGCATGGAAAAGCGCTGGGTCAGGTAACGGAGGCCTGCTGCTAACTCTGAATCCGGGCCGCCATATTGTGCCAGCAGCATCTTTGCCATCCGTACGTCGGGCGTGCAGATTTTTACGGGGTATTGCAGCTTTTTTTCATAGATCCACATAGCAGAACCTCCTTACACTTGCCACGGCCATTGCGAACAGACCCAGCAGCCCACATCGGTGGGGGAATGGCCGAAACCGAGCAGGGGGCCATAGCACTGTTCATATTTGCCGATCAGCTCCGCAAGCTTCTTGGAATAGCAGAAGTAGTCGGCGCGCGCATCCTTATCCTTGGGATGCGTATCCAGATAGAGATTGAGTTCTACGCACACAAATTCGCATTCGCTGATCTTCATCAGAAGAGCTTGTTGCTTCGCATCCATAAGGGACCTCCTAACGCAAGTACGGGCGCAACAGTTCCGGGAACATCGTACCCTGGCACAGGGCTTCACTGGGGCAATAGCCCGCTTTGTATTCCTGATTTGCGATGAACGCAGTCGCGAGTAGGCAGCCTGGCTCCGTCTCCTTGCATGTGATGCCGCACGCGCTGCAGGTTTCGCAGACGTTACCCGCAATGAGCGTGTTTTTCACATCCAAAGGATTTAATTGGCAGCCGCATGGTTTGAAGCAGCAGCTACCCATCGTATTTTGGTTTTGATACATATGGGCGTTCCTCCTTGTTTGGATCGGCGTTCGGCCGCATAAAGATGTGCGTTTTACGGCCGGCTTCTGCTGTTATGGTATGCTTGCGCGGTTGGGTTGGTGAAGATGGAAAAGGACAGAATTGTCAGCGTATATGGACAATTTTAACAAAGATAGACAAACGGCCGCGCGTTGTTTGTGATATACTAAACAAACATAATTGGAATAGAACTGAAAAAAAGGCGGTATCTGCATGTTTGTAGTAGACGGACTGACAAAGAAGTATGGCAAAGTGCTCGCCAACGACCATTTGAGCTTTACCGCGCCCGCAGGCATGGTAACGGTGCTCGCCGGGCCCAACGGCGCGGGCAAGTCCACAGCCATCAAGGCAATGGCGGGTTTGTTGCGGTATGAGGGCAGCATCACCGTCGGCGGAAAGCCCAATAAAACCGTGGAAGCAAAGCGTATTCTCGGCTATGTGCCGGAAACCCCCGCCGTATACGGCATGCTGACCGTTGCGGAGCATATGGAATTTATCGCGCGCGCCTACTCCCTCAAAGACGGGTGGAAGGAACGCGCACAAAAACTGCTTGCCCGTTTCGAACTCGAAGAGCACGCAAAAAAGGTTGGGCGCGAGCTGAGCAAGGGGATGCAGCAAAAGGTCAGCCTTTGCTGTGCGCTGCTGCCCGAGCCCAAGGCCATGCTTGTGGATGAACCCATGGTTGGCCTCGACCCGCACGCCATTAAGGTGTTGAAGGAAGTGCTGATGGAAGAAAAGGAGAATGGCGCCGCCATCCTGCTTTCCACACACCTTCTAAGCAGCGCCGAGGAGCTTTGGGATAAGCTGCTCATCTTAAAAAACGGGCGCATTGCCGCGGAAAAGAACCGGCAGGATATGAGCGAAAGCGGGGAGCAGCTTGAAGAACTGTTCTTCGCGATCACGGAGGGGGAAAAATGAGCGCGATCGTCTATTTGTGGACGCGGTCGTTAAAAAACCGCTTCCTGGAGGTGCTCAAAAAGCCGTTCCTGATCATACTGTACCTGCTGCTGGTCGGGGCGCTGGGGTTTGTGCTGTTCGGCATGCCGAATTTGCAGGGTACGGCTGGTGAAAAACATGTAACCGGATACGCCGCCATATTGATCGGCGTATTCCTGTTCATTCTCGGGATGTCCATCGCCACAGGGCTTAAGCAGGGAACGGCGCTGTTTGCTATGGCGGATGTCAATCTGCTCTTCGTTTCCCCGGTCAGCCCCAGAAAGGTGCTGATGGCGGGTATCCTCAGGCAGGCGGGAATTCTGCTTGCGGCCTCCATATTCATGGTGTTCCAGTATCCCAATATGCGCAATGCGGGCCTCGACGGCTATGCGCTCTTAGGCTTGATGGCGTCCTATGCGCTGTTGGGTTTTTCTTCGCAGGTGATTTCGGCGCTGCTGTACGCGTTCTGCGCCGGTTCCATGCAGCGGCGCAAGGCGGTCAACAGCGGCATTACGGTGCTGTGCGCGGCAATCGTACTGGGGTTCTTCCTTTCCATGCGCACCGGCACGGGGGATATCAAGACAGCACTCGTTGCGTTCTTTGGCGCAGATTGGTGGAACTATGTACCGTTCTTAGGCTGGGCGCGCGGCCTTGCCGTAGCGCTTGCAACCTACCAGTGGGGCGGTGCGGCGGTATACGTGCTGATTTTCTTGATCGGCGTATTCCTCTGCGTGCTGCTGCTGCAAAAAACGCAGATGGACTATTTTGAAGACGTGCTGCTTGCTGCAGAACGCGCAAACCAGAAGCAGCAGGACGCCAAGGAAGGAAGAATCAGCGTACAGGGCGATGTCAGCGCGAACATCAAACGAG
>JAEZTD010000431.1 GCA_023443705.1 Bacillota bacterium
ATTCGGATCAGGGCGCCCAATTCGCTTCTTAACCGTTGATCACTTCAACTGGTTCCGCCCCGCCTTTGCAATTAACGACAAAACCCCGGTGCAGTTTAAAGCCGCACAGGGGTTTTGATTCCTTTTGCCCACCATCTTTAAACCAGTCCAACAGCGCCGGGATTTTTCATCGTCGCATCTGCGATGGCGGCGTAAGTTGGAGGGAGCATTCGATGCCCAATACATGTATCTCAGATCACCTGGGACGACGAATCCGCGTCCGCAATCGACTGGATCGCCGCGCAAATGATTGCGCAGGCTTCATCGCAATCATCTTCCGAGACAATCAGCGGCGGCACCATGCGGATCACGCGGTCGCCCAGCGCGGTGATCAGCAGCTTGTTTTCCAGGCACTTGTGCTTCACCTGCACCGCAATCGGCACATTGAACTCGACGCCCACCAGCAAGCCTTTGCCGCGCACTTCGACGACGTTTGGCAGGGTTCTGAGTTTTGTTGTGAAATAAGCACCTGTCTTTGCGGCCCTGGCGGCGTACTCGCCGTCGATCAGCTCTTTGACCTGCGCGTAAGCCGCGGCGCAGCACACGGGGTTGCCGCCATAGGTGGTGCCGTGAGCGCCGGGCGAGAATGCGGTTGCCGCTTCCTTGGTGGCGCACACGGCGGAAATCGGCATCCCTCCGCCCATCGCCTTGGCCATGGTGACGATGTCGGGCCTTACGCCATATCCCATATAGGCCATGATATTGCCCGTGCGGCACCATCCGGTTTGTATTTCATCGAGCAGCAGCAGCAGTCCCCGCTCATCGCACAGCGCGCGCAGTCCGCGCAGGAATTCTTCGGTGGCGGGGATAACGCCGCCCTCGCCCTGAATGGGCTCGACCATGATCGCGATGGTGTCATCGGTCACCGCCGATTCAAACGAAGCCAGCGAATTGAACTGCGCGTAGGAAAAACCCGGCAGCACGGGCGCAAATCCCTTGTGGATGCCGCTTCCCGGCTGGCCGGTGGCCGACAGCGCGCCGTAAGTACGCCCATGGAAGCCGTTCTTGGCGGTGACGATGTGGAAGCGGTTCGCTCCGTATCGGTCGGTGCCATATTTGCGCGCCATTTTGATCATGGCTTCGTTGGCTTCGGCGCCGGTGCTCTGATAAAAGATTTTATCCATCCCGATCGCTTCGCAGATGGTCTTGGCCAGCAGCGCCTGTGGGATGGTGTAGGGGTAGTTGAACGTATGGATGATGTCGCCCACCTGATCGATCACCGCGGCGACCACTTTTTCGTTGCGGTTGCCGGTGCTGTTGACCGCGATGCCGCCATAAAAATCCAGATAGGCGGCGCCGTTTTCGTCGTACAGATACATTCCGTCGGCAGTCTCGGCAATAAAATCAAACCGCTCGTAGGTATCGATCAGGTAGGTGCTCGCCATTTCCTTGATTTCGGAGGCGGTATAGCCACAATTTTTCACCTTCATGGGAACGCTCCTCTACTGTTTTGTCACCACCAACGCCGCCGAGGGAACGCCGCATTCACGCGGCGCATCGCGCGCCAAACGACAGGTTCACCGGCAAGTGATACGAAAAGCGCATGGCTACGCCTCCTTGGGATTCGATGGGATGGACGGGCGCTCAAACGCCGCTTGACCCGGGAATTTGACCCGCAGGCAATGAAGAATCATTTCCACGCAGCCCTCAATCCCCAGCCGCTCGCTGTTGAGGGTGATGTCGTAGTTGACCGGGTTGGTCCAATAATTGCCGCCCGTGTAGTACTTGTAATACGCTGCGCGATACCGGTCGGTGGAATCGATGGAGCGGTGCGCGGTGCTCTCGTCCACGCCCATTTTCTGCATAATCCGTTTATAGCAATATCGGCGCGGCGCCTCGATATAGACGCTGACGACATTGGCGTGGTCTTTGAGGATAAAGTCGGCGCATTTGCCCACGATCACGCAGGATTCGGTGTCCGCCAGATGCAGTATGATTTCTTTCTGGTATTCAAACAGCCGATCGTCCGAGACAAAAGCTTCGTCCCTGGGGTCGGAGCGGCGCAGTCGGGGCAGCCCCGCCAACAAGCCAGAAATCGCGCCGGAGGTGCGCAGCTTTTCGTTGATGTCGAGAAAGCGGTTCTCGTCCAGACCGCTCAGCTGCGACGCGAGCGTGAGGATCCGGTTTTCATAACAGTGGACGCCCAGCCGCTGTGCCAGCCTGGAGGCAATCTCCTTGCCGCCGCTGCCAAAGCCGCGGGCGACCGTAACCACAAAGGAGTTCATGCCGTCACACTCCTATCCTGTATAAACCGGCTCAAGAACTCCTTGGTGCGCGGGCTTTGAGGGTTGGAGAACAGCGCTTTTGAGGCGTTGTCTTCCACGATAAAACCCTTGTCCATGAAGATGGTGCGGCTGGAAACATCGCGCGCAAACGCCATTTCGTGGGTGACGATGATCATCGTCAGACCCGAACTGGAAAGCGTCTGCATGACGCCGAGCACTTCGCCCACCATCTCGGGGTCGAGCGCGCTGGTGGGCTCGTCGAACAGCAGCACCTCCGGCTGCATGCACAGCGCCCGGGCGATGGCGACGCGCTGTTTCTGCCCGCCGGAGAGCTGCGCGGGCCTGGCGTTGATATAGGGTGCCATGCCCACCGATTTAAGGTGGGTGATTGCGCGGTCAAACGCCTCCGCCTTGGAGACGCGCCCGACCTTGCGCGCGCCAAACATGCAGTTTTTGAGCACCGTCATGTTCTCGAACAAATTGAACGACTGGAATACCATGCCCACCTTGGCGCGGTATTCGTACTCGGCCTTCCGCGCCGGTTGAATCGCTGCTCCGTGGAAGAGGATTTCCCCCGAAGTCTCTCGCTCCAGTCGGTTGACACATCGCAACAGCGTCGATTTTCCCGACCCGGACGAGCCGACAACACACACGACTTCGCCCGGGTGGACTTCGAAATTGATGTCTTTGAGCACTTCGTGCGCCCCGAACGATTTGGCGAGGTTTCTCACCGCGATGACCGGCCCGTCCTTCATATCCGATTTCTCCCTTCCTGGATCTGTGCTGCCCGCCTACATGTACTCGGAGGCGAGCACATAATCGCTCTTGCCCTGGAGCTTTTTCTCAAGCAGCGCAATCAACCGGCTCGAGACGAAACACAGCACCAGATAGATAAGCGCGATGGCCAGATACGCCTCGAAGTATTTGTAATACGTGCCGCCTGCGGTCTTGGCCATATAGAACAGCTCCGACACGCCGATGACGTTGAGCACAGAGGTCATCTTGAGATTGGTCAGGAATGTGTTGCACATTTCGGGGATGATGTTCTTGATGGCCTGGGGCAGGATGACATGCAGCATCGTCCCCGTGCGCGATACCCCCATTGCCAATGCGCCTTCGCGCTGACCCGACGCAATGGCGTTGATGCCGCCGCGCACGGTTTCAGCCATATACGCGCCGGTGTTCAGCATCATGACGAGGGTTCCCGCCGCGATCGAGGATATCTCAATCCCGCCTTGGCGCAGGCCGTAGTAGATGATCATGCCCTGCACAATCATGGGCGTGCCGCGGAAAAGCTCCACATACAGCGTTGCGATGGCAGACAATGCCGCGCCGAGCACGCCGCGCCCCTTTCCGGAGGTGGCGTCCTGGGTCACCCCGACCAGCAGCCCCAGCAGATACCCGCCGATCGTCCCCAGAACGGCGACGTACAGCGTGATGCCCGCGCCCTCGATGAACATGCGGATGTACTTGAAAAGCATGAACAGCAGCCATTGCAGCACATTGCTGTCGGCGTCGGCCTGACTGATGAAGCTGAAAAACTCGGGCATGCGGCACCAACCTTTCCCTGGCGGGTTTTTTATGACGCCGAAGGCTGCAATGCAATAGCCTTTTCCATCAGGGCGTCCATTTTCTCCTGGTTCCATCCCTGGTCGTCCAGCACTTTCTGGATCGCGTCGCGCAGCTCGGTGTTGCCTTTCTTGGTGGCAACGCACACCTTGTTCTGCAGGCTCGAATCCAGTCCGTCGCTGGGATCGAATTCCAGGATCTTGAGATTGGCGTTGGTCATCGCGGCGGAAAGCGAAGTGGGATAGTCCACCATGCACACGTCCGCAACGCCGGTCGCAATGGCCATGAAGCATTCGGCCGTGGTTTCGTAGTTGGCAGCGGGCTGCATGTCGGGGATCTGGTTTAGGTTGTCGACCCATGCAGTGCCCATCTGCGTGATGGCCTTGGCGCCCCGGCCTTTGAATTCCGACAGCTTGGTGATGTCCGCAAAGGGGCCGTCGGCCTTGACGGTCAAGCAAATGTCGCGAAGGTAGTATTCGGTGGTGAATTCATAGAGTGCGGCGCGCTCTTCCGTCCAGCCCATGCCGGCGATGATGCAATCGTAATCGCCCACATTCAGCCCCATGCCGATGGACGCCCAATCGACCTTGTAGATTTCCAATTCCCAGCCCAGCGCGTCGGCAATCATTTGAGAAACCATCACATCGTAGCCGCCTGCGTAATAGCTCGTGTGCTGGATGGGGACTGCCGCGCTTCCGTCGGGCAGGGTGTCGGTCTCCTGGCTCCAGTTAAACGGCGCATAGGCGCATTCCATGCCGACGCGAAGCACCTTTTTTTCACCCTCCGCGCTCGCGCTTGCCTGGACTGAGGACAGTACGAAGCACATGCAAAAAGCCAGAAACAGTAAACGCATCCCCTTGGTCTTCATGGACAATCCCTCCTCAAAATAACCAAAGGCGCCACGGAATAAATATCCGTAGCGCCTTTGCCACTGGGTAAACCGGTGCTTTTTGAATGCACACTGTCATAAAACAAGGGCATCTCGGTCTTTGACCAAAACGCCCTTGTTTTATGAGAAAGGATTGTACGCTCAAACCGCGGCGGTGTCAATAGCTCTCCACAAAAGTTTACGTTAACTCCTATGCTTACAAAACCAAACACTCGGTTGTTCGTCCGACGAATCGACGATTTGCGCCAGACCTCCTTGCCACGCGACTTGCGTCAAACTCGAACCGCTGACCCCATCGCTGTGGCCGATGTGTCGCGAAGCCATTTCGATTTGGGGCCTTTTGGTGCTACAGAACACCCATGAGATTTCCGCATTTATTTTCTTTCCCAATGTGGAAAAAGTATGCAAAACAATATATAATGATTCATATGATAAAACGATTGAACGGAGTCTGGCGTATGCCCCGGGGCCTATCCGGATTGCGAAGACTGTTTTCGGATTGCGCAAAGTTCACCGCAGCCGTTGGTAATGAAACGCGTCAATCCATTATCATGGCGTTGATGGAGCATACGAGCATTCTTGACGCGACGGATCCGTGCGGTATGCGGCGATATGGCGGATCATGCGTAACCCTGAAGGTGGCGCTATAAGGATGCACATCGATGAGGAGGCGACATCATGGATTTGTTTGAGGCCATAGGCAGAAGAAAATCATGCAGAACTTATACCGAGCAGTCCTTTGACAGGGATCAGCTAGGAGAAATCCACAGGGCCA
>JAEZTD010000432.1 GCA_023443705.1 Bacillota bacterium
TCCATCGACGCTTCGTAGACGACCGAGTAGGCGGCTGAGCCCATGAACTTGAGCTTCTTGGAGGCAGAGCCGCGCTTGAAATCAGAGAAGCTGCCGGACACGCTGTCGATCAGTTTTTCCAGCTGGCTTTTTAGCGCGGCTGCGTCCGGAACCTTCGAGGCCTTCTTGACGCTGACCGCCACCCGGGCGGCAACGTTGCCTTCATCCACGGGCTCGACGTAGCTGATGGTGATGGAGCCGGGCACGTTGATCCAATGGGACGGGTACGTAAAGGAGACATTCAGCGTCTTGTTGGACAGCTTCTGGTACTTGTAGTCCGCGATCGCGACCACCGGAACCGGGGTGGGGGAAGGTGTTGGCACCGGCGTCACATCGGGCAGAGGGGTCGGCGCTTCGGAAGCATCAGCGTCTGCGGACGCCGACTGAAAGTCGGCCTCCGCCATGCCTTGTTCCCCGGATGCCGCCTGGTCTGGCGGCGCGGCGGTCACCACCGCGTCGCGGGGAGCCAGCGCGCCCAGCGTATCACACCCGGTCATGCTGAAGGTCATCAGCGCCGCCAGCGCGATCGCCATCAGCCTCTTTAAAGTTAAACTGGTCTTGTTCATGAATCCAATGTATCCTTTATTTGCCCGCGTCGCGCTCGCGCAGCTCCACCCTGCGGATCTTGCCGGAGATCGTCTTGGGCAGCTCGCTGACGAATTCGATGATGCGCGGGTACTTGTAGGGCGCGGTGGTGTGCTTGACGTGATCCTGCAACTCCTTGACGAGCGCTTCGGAAGGCTCGTAGCCCTTGCGCAACACGACCGTCGCCTTGATGATTTGGCCGCGCACCGCGTCCGGCACGCCGGTGATGGCGGTTTCGACCACGGCGGGGTGCTCGAGCAGCGCGCTCTCGACCTCAAACGGCCCGATGCGGTAGCCGGAAGACTTGATCACGTCGTCCGCACGGCCGACGTACCAGTAGTAACCCCACTCGTCGCGCCACGCGAGATCGAGCGTGTGGTAGGCATTGTCGTACCAGACCGCCTTCGTGCGCTCCGGGTCGCGATGATAACCGTGGAACATGCCCACCGGGCGGCCTTTTTTGGTGCGCACGACGATTTCACCCACGACGCCCGGCGGGACGGAAATGCCGTCCTCATCCACCAGATCCACGTCAAATTGCGGCGACGGCTTGCCCATTGAGCCGGGGCAGACCTTCATCCACGGGAAGGTGCCCACGGTGACGCACAGCTCCGTCTGGCCGTAGATTTCGCGCATCTGGTGGCCGGTCAGCCTTTCCCACTTCTCGAAGAGGTCGGGGTTCAGGGGTTCGCCGGCGGTGGCGCAGTACTTGAGCGACGAGAGGTCGTACTTTGAAACGTCCTCCAGCGCCATAAACCGGTAGACGGTCGGCGGCGCGCAGAAGGTGGTAACCTTGTGCCGTTCGAGGATGCCCAGCATGTCAGCGGGAACGAACTTTTCGAAGTCGTAGCTCATGACCGCGCTGCCGGCCAGCCATTGGCCGTAGAGCTTGCCCCAGACGGACTTGGCCCAGCCGGTCTCGGAGACCGTCAGGTGCAGCCCGCCCTCGATGCAGCGCAGCCAGTACACGGCGGTCTGGATGTGCCCCAGCGGGTAGGCACAGTCCAGCAGCACCATCTTCGGCATGCCGCTGGTGCCGGAGGTGAAGTAGATCAGCAGCGGGTCATCGCTAACGTTCAGCGGCAGCGGGCGCTCGAAGGCGTCGCCGTGCTTTGCCATCTCCTCGTCGAAGGATAGCCAGCCCTCCCGCTTCCCGCGGGCGGCGATCAGGAGTTTCAGCGTCGGGCATTCGGGCAGCGCCGCGTCCAGCTGTTCCGCGAAGGCGCCTTCGACGGAGCCGATCACCGCGGAGATGTCCGCCGCGTTGGCGCGGTAGACGATGTCCTTCTTCGTCAGAAGATGGGTTGCCGGAACGGCGACGGCGCCCAGCTTGTGCAGCGCCATGATCGCGAACCAGAATTCATAGTGGCGCTTCAAGACCAACATTACAACGTCGCCACGCTTGACGCCCAGCGATGCGAGCATGTTGGCGCAGCGGTTGGATTCCCGGCTGATGTCCGCAAAAGTGAAGCTTCTTTCCTTCCCGGCGGGGTTGCACCACTGGAGCGCCCGGGCGTTCGGCGTCTCGCGGGCCATCTCATCCAGCACGTCGAAAGCGAAGTTGAAGTGCTCGGGCACGACGATTTTGTAATTCTTCAGGAAATCCTCATAGGAGCCGAACTCCCACTCTTCAAGATACTTCTTGTAAGGCGTCATGGCCTGCCCTCCCGGCTTATTTGATTACGACGGCGATAAAGCGCGCGTCGGCGTCCAGCGCGTACATGGCGTGGGGGAGCGAGGAGTCGTAATAGACTGAGTCGCCCGCCTCCAAAAAGACCTTGTTTCCGCCCAGTTCGATCAGCATGCGGCCTTCAAGCAGGTAGTCGAACTCCTGCCCGTCGTGGGCGTGGGCTGTTTTGCCGGATGTCTGTCCGTCGTATTCGACGGTCACGATGAAAGGCTCGGCCTTCTTGTCCCGAAAGTTGTAGGCCAGGTGCTGGTAGTGGTAGGCCTTGCGGCGGTCGAAGGCCAGGCCTTTGCCGGAGCGGGTCACTACGTAACCGCGCAGCCTGGGGCTTTCGCCGGTCAGAAGATCGCTGATATCTACACCCAGCGCCTTGGCGATGTTGAAAAGGTGGCTGAACGAAAAATCCCTGCCGCCCTTTTCGTATTCAATATAGTCCTCCAGCGGCACGCCCGATGCCTCGGCGACCTCGGCCTGCGTAAGGCCGCTGATCTCCCGCAGATCGCAAATCCGAATCGCGATCGCCTGAATGTTGTCGGACACGCAAAAGCCCTCCCTAATCTATCCAGTTTATCAAATCATAACGTCAACGGGTGTATCGTGTCAAGGAAAAGTATGTTCATTTTGCCCTGCCAGCTTGAGCGAAAGGAACCGAACCTTGCCGCACGCAGCGTGAAATATGCCGGGAATCTCTATTGACAGGGGCGGCAGGCTTGCACATAATGGAAGTAAGGGGTGATATGGATGCGCAAGTTTATGGTGCTTCTGGTCATGGTTCTTATGCTGCTGCCGCCCTATGCGCTGGCCGCGGATTATACCATTGCCGCCTATTCCATGGATGTGGCGATTGAGGACGACGGATCGGCGCGGGTCGCGGAGCGGCTCACTTACGAATTTGACGGCAGCTACAACGGAATTCTTTCGTCGATCGACGTCGGCGACGTGGAGGCACTGGAGGGCCTGAAGCTGTATGTCGACGGCGGAACGCTGCTTCGCCAGGTCGACCAGATGCAGATGGAACCCTTCACCTATACCGCCCAGCGCGAGGGGGATCTCCTGAACATCAGGGCTTACGCGCCCGGCGACGGCGGCGCGCGGTTTTTTGAATACGAGTATACGCTTCGGGGCCTCGCGCAGCGCTACCAGGATGCGGCCCGGCTCAACTACAAGCTGATCGGCATCGCAAATGCGGTGACGCTTCGGGATGCCACCATTACCGTGACGTTTCCCAATGCGCCGACAGATTACTTTGTTCATGGCGCGATGGACGAGACGCATCTCTCGCTCGAGGGCAGCGTGCTGACGGCGGGCCCCCGGGACGTATATCCCGGCGAGTATGTGGAGATCGACGCGCTCTTCCCGGCGGATTCGCTGGCCTCCGCGCCGCTGATCGACCGCCGGGTCATTCAGGAGACGCTGGATACAGAAGCCCGGCTGGTGGAGGAGCGGGCGGAGGCGGAAGCCGCCGCAGCGGAGGCTTTAAAGGAGGCGGAGAAACTCGAGCGGCGTCTGCAATACGGCGCGACGGGCATCCTCGCCGCGTTTTTTATCGGCGCGGCGCTCATCCTTCGCGGGAAGATCACGCGCTTCGGGCTGAAAAAGGCCATCGTGGCCAAGGAGGACGACGCGGCGCTGGAAGGGCTGGACGCCGCCGTGGCCGAGCAGCTGGTCCGAAACACGGCGGGGGAGAGCGGCTTCTCCGCGACGCTTCTGGAGCTTGTGCAAAAGCGCGCGCTGTCGATGCGCGGCGAGGTGCATCCGGTTTCTGGAGAGAAACAGGTGAAGTTCACGGTCGAAAGCCGCGGGGCGGACATGTCCCCGCAGCAGAAGGTGCTGTTCGACTGGCTTTTTACCGGGCGGGATTTCCTGTGGATTGAGGACCTGGACGCCGGGCGAAGCGCTTCGGCTGCGCAGGCGTTTGACAAGAACTACCGCCAGTGGCAGCAGGCCGTGCGGCGGCAGGCTGAGGAAGAGGGGCTCTACTTCGGCGGCCGCGCCAAGATGGGCTGCGGTGCGGTGATGCTGGCGGTGGGCGGCGTTTTGCTCAGCATTGCAACCTTCGCATTGGGCCTTGTGCCGGTTGGCATCGCGGGGATCCTTCTGACGGTCTTGGTTCTGATCGGCTTTACCCGGGTGCGCAGCCTGACCGACCTGGGCGAGGCCAAGTGCTCGGCGGTGCGCGGTTTCTGCGAAAGGTACGAAGGCAAGATTGCAGACATGCCGGCCGATTCGCTCAAACACATGCCGATTCTGGTGGCGCTGGGCTACGTCGAACCGTTGACCGAATACCTGGAGCAGCGCGCTTCCGACCCGTATTACGGCTACGGCGAAATGCTGCCGATCTGGTGGTACGCCGGCTGGCACCACGACATGGGCCGGGTCAACCGTTCCTTCCACGAGGTGCGCAAGCACAACGCCAGCGTTGTGTCTCAGGATTCCAGTTCGTCCTCCTCCGACGGGGGCTTCTCCGGCTCGTCAGGGGGCGGCGGGGGCGGCGGCGGACATGGAGCCTGGTAGCGGTTATTGGTTTTTGCAAAAAGTGGCCATCAGCACGGATGCTGGTGGCCATTTTCATACCTTTGGTCACGCAGGAATTTTCCAGGGGTTGCAGGGTGCGCAGAAGCTCGATCTCTGCATCGAGAAGAGGTTTTCAGACGCTTTGGATCACCGCTCGATGGAAAAGCTGACACTGATCTCCAC
>JAEZTD010000028.1 GCA_023443705.1 Bacillota bacterium
ATACCAACCCCACCAAGGAGGATTCGGTGTTCGTCGAGAACATCGAAAAGGACATCAAGTGGCTGGGCTACCAGTGGGACGCCCTCTACTTCGCGTCCGACTTTTTCGAAAAGCTCTACGAGATCGCCTGCGATCTGATCAAAAAGGGCGTCGCCTATGTGGACGACCAGACCGCCGAAGAGATGCGGTTGAGCCGCGGTACGCTGACGAAGCCCGGCGTCAACAGCCCCTACCGCGACCGCTCCGTCGAGGAGAACCTGGACCTGTTCCGCCGGATGCGCGCGGGCGAGTTCCCGGACGGCGCGCGGGTGCTGCGGGCCAAGATCGACATGGCGTCGCCAAACGTTCTGATGCGCGACCCGACGCTCTACCGCATTCTGCGCCACCACCACCACAAGACCGGCGACGCGTGGTGCATCTACCCGATGTACGATTTCCAGCATCCGCTGCAGGACGCGCTCGAGGGCGTGACCCACTCGCTGTGCTCGCTGGAGTACGAGATCCACCGCCCGCTGTACGACTGGGTGGTGCGCGAGGCGGGGTTTAAGAACCCGCCGCGCCAGATCGAGTTCGCGCGGCTCAACCTGACCCGAACGGTCATGTCCAAAAGGCTCCTTCGCCGGCTCGTCGAGGAAAACCGCGTCTCCGGCTGGGACGACCCGCGCATGCCCACGCTGGCGGCCATGCGCCGCCGGGGCTATCCGCCGGAGGCCATCGGCGATTTCCTTTCCCGCGTGGGCGTGGCGAAGGCCGATTCCACCGTGGAGGGCGCGCTGCTTGAACACTGCGTGCGCGAGGCGCTGGGCGAAACCGCGCCCCGGGCGATGGCGGTACTCGACCCAATCGAGGTGATCGTCACCAACTGGCCGGAGGGAAAAGTCGACGCGGTCGAAATGGAGAACCACCCCGACCACCCGGAGATGGGCAGCCGCACGCTCAACTTTACCGGCAGGCTGTTCATCGAGCGGGAGGATTTTCAGGAGAACCCGCCGCCGAAGTTCTTCCGGCTGGCCCCCGGCCGCGAGGCGCGGCTGAAGGGCGCGTACATCATTAAGTGCGAGGGCGTCGAGAAGGACGAAAACGGCGACGTGAAGCGCCTCGTCTGCACGGTGGACCTCGACTCCCGCTCCGGCAGCGAGGGCGCGAACCGCAAGGTCAAGGCTACGCTGCACTGGCTGAGCGCCGAGGACGCGGTGCCCTTCGAGGCGCGGCTCTACGAGCCGATCCTCTTAGACGACGAACCCGCCGAGGAGATCGAGATCGACGAGGACGGCGCGGAGGTCGAAAAGGCCTCGAAGGACTTCATGGACCGGCTGAACCCGGAAAGCCTCGTCGTGCGCGGCGGTGCGCTGTGCGAGAGGACCATCGCCGAGGCCCCGGTGGGCGCGCGCTTCCAGTTCCTCAGGCTGGGCTACTTCGCAAAGGACCCGGACGCAGCCGAAAGCCGCCCGGTCTACAACCGCGTGGTGCCGCTCAAGGACAGCTGGCAGAAGGCGCAGAAAAAGTAAAAGGCGCTGAAATCCGATGGCGCTGAAATCCGCTTCGCGTCTTTCAGCGCGTGGGAACGGGGGCTTCTGCGCTCGCCTGAACCGCTAAAGCGTTTCGGGCGGCTCGCTGACTTGCGGAATCGTTTCTTCCACCAGTGTGAGCACTGGCTCCAGTAACCGTTCCCGGCGCGCATGTCGCCGGGGACGAGTGAAGCAGAGCGTCGGGGTTGCCGTAGTTCAGCACGCATTGTAGTGCAGCGCGCATGTCGCCGGGAACGATTCAAGTGGGATGCGGCGGATACATGCAAACTGAGTTTCTTTGAAAATGCCCGCGAAAACGGGCATTTTTCGACTGCAAGAGAATACGAGGTATTTCCATGGCTTCACTGAAAAGGGATTTTACCGAGGGCAACATCCTCCGCCACTTGATCCGGTTCGGCGCGCCGTTTCTCCTGTCCAGCTTCCTGCAGGCGCTGTACAACGTGACGGACATGTGGGCGGTGGGCAACTTCTCCACCGTGCAGGCGCAGGCGGGCGTGACCAACGGCGGGCAGATCACAAACGTGGTGGTCATGATTGTAGCGGGGCTCACGGTGGGCGGAACGATTCTCGTCGGGCAATACTACGGCGCAAAACGGGAAAAAGACGTGTCCGAGACCATCGGCACGCTGTTTTCGGTGCTGGCGCTGTCTGCGCTCGCGTTCTCGGCGCTGATCATCGCGTTCGCGAACCCGATCCTCCGGATGATTCAGACGCCGGAGACTGTCATGGACGAGGCGCGGGCTTATCTGATCATCTGCATGCTGGGCAACGTGTTCGTGTTCGGCTACAACGCGGTGGCGGCGGTACAGCGCGGTTTGGGCGACTCCGTGTGGCCGATGATCTTCGTTGGCATCGCCGCCGTGGTCAACCTGGTGCTGGACGTCTGGTTCATCAAGGGTCTGGGGATGGGCGCGGCGGGCGCGGCCTGGGCGACCATCGCGGCGCAGGGACTGAGCGTTCTGATGGCGGCGGCATACCTTTCCAGAAGTAAATTTCTCTTCGACTTCAAGTGGCGCAGCTTTCGGATCCGCGCGGACAAACTGCGCATGATCTTAAAAATCGGCCTGCCCAGTTCCGCGCAGTCGCTGGTGGTGAGCGTCTCGTTCCTCGCGATGACGGCGCTGACCAACGGCTTCGGCGATACCGCGTCGGCGGCGGGCGGCGTGGTGGGCAAGCTCAACAGCTTCGGCATACTGCCGATCCTGGCCATCCAACAATCGATCTCGGCCATCGCCGCCCAGAACATCGGCGCGGGTGGATACGACCGGGCGCTGGACGCGCTCAAAAAGGGCATTCTTTTCTCGCTGGCCGTGGGCGCCATCGTATTCACCGTGGTGCAGCTGATTCCGGGGGAATTGGTGTCGCTGTTCTCGAACGACGCCAAGGTCATCGCGGACGGTACGGTTTACCTGCGCTCGTTCAGCTTTGACTACCTGCTGGTGCCGTTCGTGTTCTCCTTCGGCGGGCTCGTGATCGCCTCCGGACACACGATGTTCTCGCTGGTGATGGCGATGCTGACCTCGATCGTACTCCGGATCCCCGCCGCCTGGCTTCTGTCCCAGTCGATGGGCCTCGCGGGCGTGGGCCTCGGCGCGCCGGTCGCGACGGTGGGCGCCAGCTTCCTGGGCCTGTGGTTCGTGCTTTCGGGCCGATGGAGGGACAACCGCACCGGCATCCGGGCGGCGAAAGCGCCGGCCTTCGCGCCCGGCGCGGAGAGCCCGACGGAGGCAGATGCCTCATAATCGCATTGAAATGAAGGATTTCCTTCTGTTAAAATTCATTTTTTGAAAAAATCCGCGGGTTTCTGGCAGGAATCCGCGGATTTTCATAGAATAAAATAACCTGCGCTGCATAATGAGGTGCGGCGATCCTGCCAGAATGTTGAAAGAAGGTAAATGCATGTCCCTGACGCTGTCCAGACGCTGCCTGAACATCGCCCCGTCCGTGACGCTGGGCATAGACGCCCGAGCAAAGGCGCTCATCGCCGCCGGCGAAAACGTCATCGGCCTCGCCGCCGGTGAGCCGGACTTTGACACGCCAGAGTACATCCGTGACGCCGCAAAGTATGCGCTGGACCACGGCATGACCCGATATACCCCCGCTTCCGGCACGGTAAAGCTGCGGGAGGCCATCGCAAAAAAGCTGAAGGACGAGAACGGCCTCTCCTATAGCCCCGCGGAAATCATCGTGACCAACGGCGCGAAGCACGCGCTCTTTGGCGCGCTGGCCGCGATCATCGACCCCGGCGACGAGGTGCTGCTGCCCGCGCCGTGCTGGGTCAGCTACCCCGAAATGGTGCAGATGAACGACGGCGTGTCCGTCATGGTGCCCGGCCGCGAGGAGGACGGCTTCCTCGTCAGCGCGGCGCAGCTTCGCGACTACGTCACCCCCCGCACCAAAGCGCTGATCCTGAACTCCCCCAACAACCCCAACGGCTGCGTGTGGCCCAAGGAGATGCTGGAGGACATCGCGAAGCTGGCGGTGGAAAAGGGCTTCTTCGTGATCTCCGACGAGATCTACGAAAAGCTGATCTACGAGGGCGAACACGTGTCCATCGCGTCGCTTTCCCCGGAGATCAAGGCGCAGACCATCGTCGTCAACGGCCACTCCAAGGCCTATGCGATGACCGGCTGGCGCGTCGGCTACGCCGCGGGCCCCAAGGACATCATTGCCGCGATGGGCGCGCACCAGAGCCACGCCACCTCGAACCCGAACTCCGTCGCCCAGCACGCCGCGATGGCGGCGCTGGCCTCCGGGGAGGAGATCATCGCCGCGATGGCGAAGGAATTCGACGTGCGCAGAAAGCTGATGGATGCCCTGATCCAAGAAATTGACGGCCTCCACGCGCTGATGCCCAAGGGCGCGTTCTACACGATGCTCAACGTCTCCGGCGCCTTCGGGCGGGCGCTGCCCGGCGGCAAAAAAATTGAGACCGCCGAGGACTTCGCGGAGCAGCTTCTGGACGCGGTCAAGGTGGCCGTGGTGCCCGGCACCGCGTTTGGCGCGCCGAACCACGTGCGGCTGAGCTACGCAACTTCCCAGGAAAACATCCGGGAGGGCATGGCGCGCATCGCTGAATTCATGGGCCTACTCTCCTGAGCGGCATCAAAATCCAAAAACAATGACGAGGCCCGGATGGGCCTCGTCAAGGCATCGAAAAACCCTATGGTTTTTACGATGCGAAGGAAGGAAACCTGCGTGCGCCTGAAATCCTCACGGATTTCCGAGCGGCGCACTGACCCAAGGTATAGATAGCGCCACCAAGTTGCGTACTGGTGGCGCTATCCCGTTCCTGGCGTACACGCCGCCGGGAACGATTGAAACCCCTACGGAGACTTTGTTGATGGTCTGACGAGGCCCGGATGGGCCTCGTCGCTTTATAATGAAAGTTTTTGATCCAGCTTTTTTCAACAAGCTGGCCGCCGGAGGCAGTCCCCCCTATACGTTGAACCGGAACAGCGTCACGTCGCCGTCCTTCATCACGTATTCCTTGCCCTCGCTGCGGACGAGGCCCTTCTCCTTGCAGGCGGCCATGGAGCCCTCGCGGACGAGGTCGTCAAAGGCGACGATCTCGGCACGGATGAAGCCGCGCTCAAAGTCCGAGTGGATCTTGCCCGCCGCGCCGGGGGCCTTGGTGCCCTTTTCAATGGTCCAGGCGCGGACCTCCTTGGGGCCCGCGGTCAGGAAACTGATGAGGCCCAGGAGCTCGTATCCCAGCGTGACCAGCCGGTCAAGGCCGCTCTTGCCGATGCCCATCTCCTCGAGGAAGGCCTTTTTCTCCTCCGGCTCCATGCGGGCGATCTCTTCTTCCACCTGGGCGGAGATCACCAGCACCTGCGCGCCCTCTTTTTTCGCGACTTCGCACACCTGGTCGACCATTTTTTCGGCCTTCTCGTCACCGGCGAGGCCGTCCTCGTTGATGTTAGCGGCGTAGACCACGGGCTTGTCGGTGAGCAGGAACCAGCCCTTGACGGCGGCGCGCTGCTCTTTTGTCAGCGGGCAGGTGCGGGCGGACTTGCCCGCGTCCATGTGATGAAGCAGCGCTTCGGCCGCGTCCAGATCGTCCTGCACGCTCTTTTCGCCGTTTTTGACCAGCTTTCGCGCCCGCTCGGCGCGCTTCTGGCAGGTTTCGATGTCGGCCAGGATCAGTTCTGTCTCAATGGTTTCAATGTCCCGGATCGGGTCCACCGAGCCCTCGACGTGGATCACGTTTGCGTCTTCAAAGCAGCGCACCACGTGCACCAGCGCGTCCACCTCGCGGATGTGGGAGAGGAATTTGTTGCCCAGCCCTTCGCCCTTGCTGGCGCCGCGCACGAGGCCCGCGATGTCGACGAACTCGATCACCGCGGGGGTGTACTTCTCCGGGTGGTACATGCCGGCGAGCACGTCCAGCCGGGGATCCGGCACCGCCACCACCCCGGTGTTGGGTTCAATGGTGCAAAAGGGGTAATTTGCCGCCTGCGCGCCCGCGGCGGTGATCGCGTTGAAAAGCGTGCTCTTGCCGACATTCGGCAGGCCCACGACGCCAAGTTTCATGTTCTTCATCCTTCACACGTTTGTCTTCGTACTATTATAGACTGTCCCGGCGCGAAATGCAACGGCGGCAGCCCTTGTGCATTCCTGTGGGGGCGATTGAAGCCCTCCCGCGGGATTTTTGATGGATCGAGCTTGATGTCGTGCAAAATGATCGGTTCTATTTTCGGCCGGGGTGGATCGTTTCGGGACGGCGCCGGGATAAGTCGCCCCCTTATCCACAGCGCGCGGCGGCGCCGAAAAGCCCACAGGCGGCGCGAAGGGTGACAGCTTCTTTTGTAAAATGTGACGAAATCTCTCTGATTTTGCCGAAAAAAACGCCAAAATCGGTTGTGCTTCAAAATTTTTATTTATTATAGGAAGAAAAAATTTCAACCCGGCGCATATGGCGTGCATTTCCACAATTTGTGGCGAGAAGGGCCGAATCCTATTAGCCGAAACATTTAGGCCCCGGAAGCAAATCTAGGAAATATTTCACGTTGTCCGGGCGGTGGAATTTTGGTATAATGGCTCCGATAAGCGCGGAAAATTATCCACATCGAATTGCACAACCATGTGGATAGTCCGTTTTTTTTGATCGAACGCGCCGACGCGCCTTACCGCCGCTAAAGATTTGGGGGATATGGGATGAATCAATACGCGCTCAATGCCGATCTATGGGAGAGAACGCTGTACATACTGAAAGAGGAGATCAACCCGGTCAGCTTCAACACCTGGTGCAAGCCGCTTCAGGTGCTGTCGATGAACGGGAACTGCGCGGTGCTGGGCCATACGGACAGCTTCGCGGTCAACAACCTCAAAAAGCGGTACGGCACGCTGTTCGAAGCGGCGCTGAGCGAAGCCTACGGCCGCCCCATGACGATCGCCTTCCGACAGGTGGGCGGCGAGGTGGATTTTGAACCCGCCAAGCCCGAAGCGGGCGACGCGCTGAACCCGAAGTATACCTTCGATACCTTCGTGGTGGGCACGTCCAACCGATTCGCCCACGCGGCGAGCCTCGCCGTGGCGGAATTGCCCTCCGACGCGTACAACCCGCTGTTCCTCTACGGCGGCGTGGGACTGGGCAAGACCCACCTGATGCACGCCATCGGCCACTACATTTTGAGCGAAAACCCCGGCTCGAAGCTTCTTTATATCACCAGCGAGCGCTTCACCAACGACGTGATCGACGCCATCCAGAAGAAGACCAGCCACGCGCTCCGGGAAAAGCTGCGCGGAGTGGACGTTTTGATGGTCGACGACATCCAGTTCATTGCCGGGAAGACCGCCACCCAGGAGGAGTTCTTCCATACCTTCAACCAGCTGCACGCCAGCGGCAAGCAGATCATCCTGTCCAGCGACCGGCCGCCCAAGGACATCCCCACCCTCGAAGAGCGGCTGCGCTCCCGGTTCGAGTGGGGCCTGGTCGCGGACATCCAGAAGCCGGACTATGAGACGAGGCTCGCGATCCTTCGGCGAAAGGCCGAGGGCGAGCACATCGACGTGCCGGACGAGGTTCTTTCCTTCATCGCGGACCAGGTGCGGTCGAACATCCGCGAACTCGAAGGATCGCTCACCCGAGTCTATGCCCAGACGATGGTGGACTGCCAGCCCATCACGATGGAACTGGCCCAGCGGGCGCTTTCTTCTATCATCAAGACCCGGGAGGCCCGAGCCATCACGGCGGACCTGATCTTAAACGTCACCGCCGACTACTACCATCTGGACCGGGCGGAGATCCTGAGCCAGCGGAGAAACCGGGAGATCGCGCTGCCCAGGCAGATCGCCATGTTCCTGTGCCGGGAGATGATGAACCTGTCCACCACGCGCATCGGAAGCGAATTCGGCGGGCGGGACCACACCACCGTGATGCACGCCTGCGACAAGATCGAGCGCCTTTCCTCGGAGAATGCCCAACTGCAGAACACGCTGGAGACGCTCAGGGGAATGATAAAAGGCCGATGATAACTCGCTTCGCGCCTTTTCATCGCTTTGGATACGGGCCGGTTTTCTAAAATCCTTCGGGATTTCCGGGCGAAAACCGAATCGGGAACGCTTTCCCCGTCGGCCGGACAAGCTCGGCCTTTAGGGGAAAGCCAAATCCGCCGCGCAGGTCGCCGGATTTGATTGATCTGACGGGGGCTTTCATCCCCTCCTACTCCCTGAACTTCCCGGCCAAAGCTGACCGATTGTTGGCAACGGGTGGAAAAGGACGCCTAAAGTCTGCGGCTTTCCACATGGGCTTCCACCGCCCAAAAGCCCGAAACGGCGCGGGTTTGGCGGGCTTATCCACAGTTTCCACCGTACTATGACGGTTATGACTACGTTACTCTATTCATCAAGGATGTACTTGGGAGGGTGTTCCATGCGTTTTAGCTGCCAGGTTTCGGATCTGGTCGAGGGCCTCAGCGTTGCTTCCCGCGCACTTTCGGCGCGAACCACGCAGCCGATATTGGAAGGCGTACTCATCAAAACCGGCGAGGACCTTCTAAAACTCACCTGCTCGGACGGGTCGATCTCCATCGTCACCCAGGTCAGCGCCACCATCGAGGAGGACGGAGACCTGGTGCTGCCCGGAAAGCTGTTTCTGGAAGTACTCCGGAAGCTGCCCGGCGGAGAACTGAAGGCCTCGTCCAATGAAAACTTTGCGATGACGCTGCGCTGCCAGGGAAACCGCACCACCATCGCGGGCCAGAACCCGGTCAATTACCCGGCGCTTCCGCTGGTCAGCGCCGAAAATTCGTTCATCCTGCCCCAAAAACTTTTGCGCGAACTGATCGAACAGACCGCCTTCGCCACCTCCTCCGACGAGACGCGCCCGGTACTGACGGGGAGCCTCCTCGAAATCGAGAAGGGCGAATTGCGAATGGTGGCGCTGGACGGCTTCCGCCTGGCCATGCGGCTCGAGCGGCTGGGCGGCGACACCCCGGAACTGAACTCGATCCTGCCCCAAAAAGCGCTGACGGAAATCGCCCGCGTGATGGCGGACGACGAGAACCAGATGGCGATGATCCTGATCGGCGGAAACCAGCTGATGATCAACATGGACACCACGCAAGTGTATTCCACGCTGATAGCCGGCGAATTCATCAAATACCGGCAGATCATCCCGAAGGAGTGGAAGACCCGCGTCCGCGTGTCCACGGACCGGTTCGGAAGCTGCGTCGAGCGCGCTTCGCTGATGGCGCGGGAGGGCCGCAACAACCTGATCCGGCTTTCGGTCTCCGAGGGAAGGGTGGTCATCACCTCCAACTCTGAGAGCGGCGACGTGTACGAGGAGATGGAAGCCGAAACCGAGGGCGAGGATCTCGAGATCGCCTTCAACGTGCGCTACATGATGGACGTACTCCGGGCGGTCAAGGACGACGAAATTCACCTGCAGTTCAATTCCTCGGTCAGCCCGTGCCTGATCTGTCCCGTCGAGGGCGACGCCTTCACCTACCTGGTGCTGCCCGTCCGCGTGCATGCGTAACCGGGAGGATACCATCGCCGCCATTGCCACCGCGCAGGGTGAGGGCGGCATCGCGATCGTGCGCGTCAGCGGCCCGGACGCCCTCAGGGCGCTCCAGGCCGTTTTTGCGCGCCATTCGGCGGAAAAAGGCTTGCCCGGGATATACGCCCTTCAGGGGGAGGCCCGCGCGGCGGGCTGGACGCCGAACCGCCTCTATTACGGCCACGTGGTCGAGGACGGGCGGATCGTCGACGAGGCGATGGCCGTCTACATGGCGGCGCCCCACTCCTATACCCGTGAGGACGTCTGCGAACTCCACGTCCACGGCGGGCGGTACGCCGCGGAAGTGGCGCTTTCGCTGATCCTCAGGCAGCACGTCCGCGCGGCGGAGCCGGGGGAATTCACGCTGCGCGCGTTTTTGAACGGGCGGATCGACTTAAGCCAGGCCGAGGCGGTCATGGCGATGATCTCGGCGGGCAGCGCGTCCGCCGCCCGGGCCGCGGCGCGGCAGATGGAGGGCTCGCTCGGAGCCTTCGTAAGCGAAGCGTCCATGGAACTGACGGACATGCTCGCGCTGATCGAGGCGAACGTCGACTTTCCGGAGGAGGTGGACGAGGCCGCCACCAGCCGGGAGTTGGAAGAAGGCATCCGCCGCGTGCGCGAGCGGCTCCTTTCTGCGGTGGAAGAAAGAACCGCCCGGATCGTCCGGGAAGGGCTGACGGTCGCCATCGCCGGCGCGCCCAACGCGGGCAAGTCGTCGCTGATGAACGCGCTTCTGAAAAGCGACCGCGCCATCGTCACCAGCGTGCCCGGCACCACGCGGGATGTGCTCTCCGAGCGCCTCCGGGTGGGCGGGCTGGACGTGACCCTTCTCGACACCGCCGGCATCCGAGAGACCCGGGACGAGATCGAGCGGGAAGGCGTCGCCCGCGCGCGGCGCGCGGCGGACGCGGCGGACGCGGTGCTTCTGGTCGTGGACGGCGCAAAACCCGAAGGGGAAGCAGAGCGCGCGCTCCTTGAAGGCGCTGATGACCGGTACATCGTGGTCCTCAATAAGTGTGATCTCGGTGTAAAAACCGATCGCGCGGGCATCCGCGCCTCGGCAAAGACCGGCGAGGGCATTGAAGAAATCCTCAAAGAGATCACGCGCCGCGCCGGGTCGATCGGCGCGGCGGAGGAGCGGCTGACCCAGCCCCGCCACATCGACTGCGCGAAGGCGGCGGTTCACGCGCTGGACCGGGCGCTGGAAGCGCTGTTTGAGGGTGTGCCGCCGGATCTAATCTCGGTGGACCTGATGGGGGCGCTTACGTCGCTCCACGAAATCACCGGGAGAAGCGCCTCCGACGAAGTCATCGCCGCAGTGTTCAGAAATTTTTGCGTCGGAAAATAAACTTTGTTCACAAAATCCTTATATGGCTATGGTATACTTTAAGGAAATCCATTGAAACGAGGTGTTCCGGGTGCCCAGAGTGACCATCCGGGAGGACGACTGCAAGGGCTGCAGTCTGTGCGTCATTTCATGCCCGAAAAAAATTCTGAAGCTTTCTGAAAAACTCAACGCGAAGGGCTACCACCCCTCGGAGTGCTTCAAGCAGGAGGACTGCATTGGGTGCGCGTTCTGCGCGCGCATGTGTCCGGACTGCGTGATCACCGTCGAAAAGTGAGGAGGGGGTTTTATGCATAACCGTCAGATGATGAAGGGCAACGAGGCCATCGCCGAGGCGGCGGTGCGCGCCGGATGCCGCTATTTCTTTGGATACCCCATCACCCCGCAGAACGAGATCCCGGAATACATGAGTAAGCGCCTTCCGGAGGTGGGCGGCGCGTTTTTGCAGGCAGAGAGCGAAGTCAGCGCCATCAACATGGTCTACGGCGCGGCGGGCGCGGGCGCGCGGGTCATGACCTCGTCGTCCAGCCCGGGCATTTCGCTCAAGCAGGAGGGCATCAGCTACATCGTGGGCGCGGAACTGCCCTGCGTGATTGTCAACATCGTGCGCGGCGGCCCGGGCCTGGGCTCCATCCAGCCCGCCCAGAGCGACTACTACCAGGCCACGCGGGGCGGCGGCCACGGCGACTACCGCATGCCGGTCTACGCGCCATCCACCGTGCAGGAGGCCGTCACGCTGACCGCGAAGGCCTTCGACATCGCGGATAAATACCGAAACCCCGTCATGATCCTGGGCGACGGCGTCATCGGCCAGATGATGGAACCGGTGGTCATGCCGGAGGCGTTTGAAACCGAAAGAATCGAAAAGCCCTGGGCGGCCACCGGATGTGACGGAAAGCGCCCCCGGGCGATCATCAATTCGCTCTACATCAAGCCGGACGCGCTGGAAAAGCACAACCTGAAGCTCGAGGCGAAGTACCAGAAGATGCGCGAGGAGGAAGTCCTCGTCGAAAATCAGTTCATGGACGACGCCGAGTACGCCGTCTGCGCCTACGGCACCACCGCCCGCATCGCGCTGACCGCGGTCAGAAAGGCCCGCGCGGCGGGCATCAAGGTCGGCCTCGTGCGCCCCGTCACGCTGTGGCCGTTCCCGGAGAAGGCGATCTCTGAAATCGCCGGGCGCGTCAAGGCCATCCTGACGGTCGAGATGTCCTTGGGCCAGATGGTGGACGACGTAAAGATCGCGGCAAACGGCGCGTGCCCCGTACTCTTTTACGGGCGCACCGGCGGCATCATCCCCGGCGTCAACGAAATTCTGGGCCGGATTACCGCGCTGAAGGAGGCGTAAGGCATGGCGATTGTGTTTGAAAAGACAAAAATGCTGACCGACGCGCCGATGCACTACTGCCCCGGCTGCACCCACGGTATCATCCATAGATTGGTGGCCGAGGCCATCGAGGGCCTGGGCCTTCAGGATAGAGCCGTCGGCGTCGCGCCGGTGGGCTGCGCGGTGTTCGCCTACGACTACTTCAACTGCGACATGTACGAGGCCGCCCACGGCCGCGCGCCGGCGGTGGCGACGGGCGCAAAGCGGGTGCATCCGGATAACGTGGTCTTCACCTACCAGGGCGACGGCGACCTGGCCTCCATCGGCGCGGCGGAGATCGTCCACGCGGCCGCGAGGGGCGAGAACATCACCGTCATCTTCGTCAACAACGCCATCTACGGCATGACCGGCGGGCAGATGGCCCCGACGACGCTCCTGGGCCAGAAGACCACCACCTCCCCCCTCGGCCGGGACGCGAAGGCGAACGGCCACCCCATCCGCGTCAGCGAAATGCTGGCCACCCTCGACGGCCCGGCGCTGATCGAGCGGGTCAGCACCCACGATGTAAAGCACGTCATGGCCGCGGGAAAGGCCATCAAAAAGGCGTTCCAGTACCAGATGGAGGGCCGGGGCTTTACCATGATCGAGGTGCTCTCCACCTGCCCCACCAACTGGGGGCTCACGCCGGTGGAAGCGCTCAAGTGGCTGGAAGACAAAATGATCCCCCAGTACCCGCTGGGCGTTTACAAGGAGGTTTAACGAAATGGAGACAGGTCTCATCGTCGCCGGATTCGGCGGGCAGGGCGTGCTCCTGATCGGCCAACTGATCGCCTATTCCGGCATGCTGGACGGAAAAGAGGTCTCCTGGATGCCCTCCTACGGCCCGGAGATGCGCGGCGGCAGCGCGAACTGCACCGTCGTGATCTCGGACGAGCCGGTGGGCAGCCCCAAGGTGGAGGAGCCGGACGTGGTCATCGCGATGAACAAGCCGTCCATGCTGCTGTTTGAAAAGATGGTCAAACCCGGCGGCGCGCTCCTCTACAACGCCAGCCTGATCGATACCGCCCCCACACGGCCGGACATCCGCAAGGTTCCGGTGCCCTGCAGCGAAATCGCCGACCAGGCGGGCGACCTGCGCGCCGCCAACATGGCGATGCTGGGCGCCTACGCGGGCCTTACCTGCACCTTTGACATTGACACCATGATGGACGCGCTCCGCCACAAGCTGGGGAGCGGAAAAGAGAAGCTGATGGAAATCAACCGCCGCGCGATTGTCGCGGGCATGGCGACAGCCGCCGGATCCGGCATGGCCTGCTCGCTCCGGTAATGGACATCCGGCTGGGCGATCAGGTGAAGATGCGCAAGCCCCATCCCTGCGGCAGCGATCTGTGGACGGTAACCCGCGTCGGCGCGGACGTCAAGATCCGCTGTCAGGGCTGCGGGCGCTTGGTCATGCTCGACCGCGGCGTATTTGAAAAGCGGCTTAAGA
>JAEZTD010000103.1 GCA_023443705.1 Bacillota bacterium
CGGCCCTCGGACGCACTCGCTTACTTCCTTGGCATGTTGGGGTATTCGCTGAACAGCGGGTACAGGATGGGCTCGTCCTCCTCAATGGTCGGGAAGCGGCCGATCTTTTCGTAGAAGCGGTTGTCCACGTTGTCGTCGTTGGTCTTGGACACTTCGCCGATTAGGCAGGGGCCTCCCTCCGCCCAGAAGGTGTGGTATTGGCCGGTTGGCAGCGTGATGCTCTCCCCCACGCCCACTTCGATCCGCTGTCCGGCGGGCACCACGAAAGCGCGGCCGTCCATATAAACGGTGACGGGGGTGTCCAGCATTTCGCCGTTCTCGTCGGAGTTGTAGCACTTGACCACCAGCGTGCCGCCGCCGCGGTTGATGATGTCCTCCATCTTCTTCCAGTGGAAGTGGTAGGGCGTGACCTGGCCTTCTTCGGAGATCAGCAGCTTTTCGGCATAGGGCTTCACGTACTTGGGGTCGTGGAAGTTGCCGTTCCTGAGCGTGATCATCAGAAGGCCGACCTTGTGGAAGTCCCCGGAGCCAAAGTCGGTGATGTCCCAGCCCAGCATGTTGTCCTTGATCTCGTCATACTCGCTGTTCTTTAACTGCCATTCGTCCATGGTCCAGGTAACGAAGGGCGGCAACGCAAACTTGAAGGAAGCGATGAATTCCACCGCGTCCCGCATGATCTGATTGAGTTCCGAACGTTTCATACTCCAATTCCTCCCGCTAAGTAATCAGACGATCTGCTTGGATTTCTGGGTCTTGATGAAGCTGTCCAGCGCGACGGCGCCGATGAGCACCATGCCCTTGACAAACTGCTGCACGTACTCGTTGATGGTCAGCATGGTCATGCCGTTGGTCAGGATGCCCATGATCATGACGCCGACGACCACCATGATCAGGCGGCCCTGGCCGCCGGACATGCTGACGCCGCCCAGCACGACGCCGGTGATGACGTCCATTTCATACCCCGTGCCCGCGTTGGGCTGGCCGGAGTTGACGCGGGCCAAGAGCACCACGCCCGCCAGCGAGCTCATGAAGCCCGCCAGGCCGTACACCAGGTACTTAATCTTCTTGACGTGGACACCGGAGAGGCGCGAGGCTTCCTCGTTGCCGCCTACGCCGTAAATGTGGCGGCCCAGGCGTGTCTTGGACAGGAAGATGATCCCGAAGGCGAACACGGCGATCATCACAATGACCGGTATCGGCACAACGCCTACATAGCCCTGACCCAGCACCGTAAAGGAGCGGTTGAAGCCGAACACCGGAAGGCCGCCGGTGATGATGTACGCGATGCCGCGAACCGAGGTCATCATGCCGAGCGTCGCGATGAACGGGGGTACCTTGAACTGGGAGATGAAAAAGGCGTTGGCCAGGCCAAGGACGGTGCCGAAACACGCCATGATGACGCAGGCGAGCACCGGGTGCATGTTCGCCTTGGTCATCAGAAGCGCCGCGCCAACGCAGCTGGCGCCGACGATGGAGCCGCAGGACAGGTCGATGCCGCCGGTCAGCATGACGAACGTCATGCCCACCGAGATGATGCCCACGATGGATACCTGGCGGAGAATGTTGAAGATGTTGTCCGGCGACAGGAAGCGGGGCGACAGCATCGCGAACACCGCCACCAAGAGGATCAATACGAAGATAATGCCGTAGCTGCCCAACATGGATTTAAGCTTTTTAGAATCGATTTTGGCCATGGGGTCAACCTCCTATCAATCCGGATGCGTATTGGAAGATGAGCTCCTGCGAGAATTCCTCCCGGCCGATTTCACCGGCGATTCCGCCATGCCGCATGACAAGGATTCGATCGCTCATGCCGATCAGCTCGGGCATTTCGGAGGATACCATGATGACGCTCTTACCCTCAACCTCGACCAGATGGCGCATCAGGTGGTAGATCTCCTGCTTGGCGCCCACGTCGATGCCGCGGGTCGGCTCGTCAAAAATGATCACATCGCAGCGCGTGGCCAGCATTTTGGCCAGAACCACCTTCTGCTGGTTGCCGCCGGACAGGTTCTTGACCAGCTGGTGTACGCTGGGCGTCTTTATTCTCAGTTTCCGGATGTATTCGTCGGCAATTTTCGCATCCTTCTTGTCGTCCACGAAGGGGCCGACCATGGCCTGCTTCAGCGAAGAGAAGGTCACATTTTCCTTGACCGAAAGCCCGAGCAGGACGCCCTGATTCTTCCGGTCTTCGGGGATCAGGCCGATGCCCTGCTCCAGCGCGCTGCCGGGGTCGGCGATTTTCAGCGCTTTTCCGTTCAGGATCACCTTGCCCGCCGTCAGCGGGTCCGCGCCGAACACAGCCTGCATGACTTCCGTCCGGCCCGCGCCCACCAGCCCGCCAAATCCCAGAATCTCTCCCTTGCGGAGCTTGAAGGATACGCCCTGTACCTTGTCGTTTGTCAGATTCTGAACTTCCATCACCACGTCGCCGATGGGCGTCTTGCGAGGCGGGTAGTCCTCGCCCAGCTCCCGGCCGACCATGTAGGAGACCAGCTCCTTCATCGTGATGTCTTTGATGTCCTTGGTGATGATGTACTTCCCGTCCCGCATGACGGAAACGCGGTCGCAGATTTTAAACATTTCCTCCATGCGGTGGGTGATGAAAATGATGGTGGTATTGCGCTCCCTGAGCTTTTCGATGATGCGAAAGAGCATCTCGGTTTCCTTGTTGGTCAGCGGCGCGGTGGGCTCGTCCATGATCAGAATCTTGGAATTGGACGACACCGCCTTGAGGATCTCCACGATCTGCTGATATGCCACGCCCAGATCGCATACATAGCTGGCGGGGTTCAGGTCAATGCCCATCTCGTCCAGCAGCTTTTTGACCTGGTCGTTCATGGCCTTTCGGTTGACAAAGCCGCGATTCGCAATTTCCTTGCCGAAGTAGATGTTTTCGGCGACGGTGAGATGTGGAACCAGCGTGAACTCCTGATAGATGGCCGCAATGCCCTTGCCGATCGCCTCGATGGGGTTGAGCTTTCCAAAGCCCTCGCCCTCCACAACGATTTCACCGGCCGTCGGTTCGATGGCGCCCGTGATGGCCTTGATCAGCGTGGACTTTCCAGCGCCATTTTCCCCGGCCAGCGCGTGTACTTCGCCGCGTCGGAACCCGAGCGATACGTCGTCCAGCGCCTTGACGCCGGCGTAGTACTTGCTCAGATGTTTGACTTCAAATATATACTCTTGCATCTTACGCCTCCGCCTTGTGCAAAGCACGCGTTGAAGATTGCTGTGTGCGCCCCTTTTTAGAGGCGCACACAGAGGAGTCCGTGAAAAGGGGGATTAGGCGGCGGGCACGAAAGCGCCGCTCAGGACGTCCGCCTGCAGCACGGGGATCATGCGGAAGTAGGAAACCGGAGCGGTCTCCGGGATACCGTTGGCCAGGAAATCGGCCAGGATGGTGACGGCTTCAACGCCGGTGTCGAAGGGCCCAAGGTCAACGGTGGCGCGGTAGATGGAGTTTTCTTCCTTCATCTTCGCGATGGCCTCGGGGGTCGCGTCGCCGCCGCCGATGTAGAACTTGTCCAGTTCTTCCTGCGGAAGGCCCTTGCCCAGGATGGCTTCATAAGCGCCGAGGGGGCCGGAGTCGTTGTTGCCGGTGATGACGCGAACGTCGGGATACTGCTGCATGATGTTCTCGGTGATTTCCATGCCCTTTGTGGGGTTGTCGCCGGCCTGACGGGCGACGATTTCGGCCTCGGGGCAGAGCTTCTCGATGGTCTCCTGGATGCCGTTGCCGCGGGCGACAACCGCTTCCACGTTGTCCTGGGAAATGATCAGGACCTGAGCCTTGCCGCCCAGCTTCTCATTGATCCAGTTGGCCGCGTTGGTGCCGATGGCGACGCCGTAGGAGTACTCATCAAGGGTAAGGATGGCGTTGGCGTTCTCGATGATCTGCGCGAAGGACATCACGATAATGCCCTTGGCCTTCAGCTGATCCACGACCGGAATCAGCGCGTTGGAGTCGATGGGGCAGGCGATGACGCAGTCAACGCCCTGGTTGCCGAAGTTCTCAAAGTCGGAAACCTGCTTGGCCACATCGTAGCCGGCGTCGACGGTGATCAGCTTGTAGCCGAGCTCGTCGCACTTCTTCTGCACGCCGTTCATAACCGAGACAAAGTACGGGTTGGCCATCTGGGGGATGGACATGCCGACGGTGATCTGCTTGGTCTCGGCGACCGCCATCGGGGCCAGCAGTGCTGCGATCAGCAGCGCAGCCAGAATTAAGGATACCAGTTTCTTCATGAGTTTCCCTCCTACATCAGTGTATTATCATGCCTTCCGGCACAATAAACTAAATGGTGGTTTCACGGATCACCAGTTCAGGTTGGATCAGGTAGGTTCTGCCGCGCTCGACATCGGCCTGGCCGGTTCCCGCGCGCAGCTTTGCCTCCAGAATTTCCATCGTTCTTTCGCAGATTGCCATGAGCGGCTGGCGCACCGTGGTCAGCGGCGGAGACACGAGCTCGGAGAACATCACGTCATCAAATCCGGCAACCGAAACATCCCGGGGGATGCGCAGCCCGCGCTCTACCATGCGCTTCATGATAGCCATCGTCATGATGTCGTTGATGCATAGGACCGCCTCCGGCAGGTCGTCCACGATCCGGTCGCTGGCCTCATAGGCCTCTTTATACCGGGGCGTCGGCAGCAGCATCACCCGCTTGGGGTTTACCTCGAGGCCGTACTCCCGCATCGCACGGCAGAAGCCCTCGTAGCGGAAGCGGACGAATTGCGCGTCCATATCGGTGGATATAAACCAGAAATCCCGCAGCCCCTTGTCGAGGAGGTACCTCGTGATCGCGTGCTGCCCGCTCGCAAAGTCGCACATAACGAGCGGTTCGTCGCAGTCCGCATAGTTTTCCGTGCAGAACACCACGGGCACGTCCGCCGAACGCAGCATCGAAAGGTGCGAGATGTCCGGGTGATTGGCCAGCATCGGCACCACGATCACGCCGCACACCCGGCGGGACAAGAACATCCGGACGTACTCGGCCTCCTGCCGGCTGTTGCTGTTTGAGATGCCGAGAAGCAGCGTATAGCCCCTGTCCTCCGCGATGCGGGTCAGTATGTCGACGATCGCGCTGTAGAACGGATTCTGGATTTCCGGAATCATCAGCCCGATGACGTTGCTGGACTGCATCACGAGCGACCTGGCCGAATGATCCGGCACGTAGTTCATTTCCTGCGCGATGGCCAAAACCTTCGCCCGAGTCTTTTCACTGACGCCATCCCGGTGGTTGAGCGCCATCGACGCCGTTGCAACCGATACGCTGGCCGCCCGCGCCACGTCCTTGATGGTCAGCTTCATCGGCAATCCTTTCTGATTTTGAAACGTTTCGGATATTGAGGGGAGCCTCCCCTGTTCGTTACGAACCAAACAACCGCTTGTTCGCAATTCGGAAAATTCCGGAATCGAAACGTTTCAAATTTCACACGCAAAGTGTTTTCTCTGTTTTCGGCTCAAATCCAATTCTCAATACTTATGCCAACTTGCCAATTCTAAACGTTTCAAATTATCTGCACGTTGATTATAGCAACATTGCGTGCTATAATCATAGCACTGGATTGCAGATTATTAGCATTATCCGGCGATCATCCGGAAGATTTGCGGAGGTTATGTTATAAATTGGAACAGGTGGAGTTACTGACGGACCTTTCGCTCGCGACCGGGTATGGCGCTTTCCTCGTCGACCAGGAAGCGCTGCAGGTAACCGGCGATCAGGCGCTGGGCCAGCCACGGGAAATGGAAGCCTGTTCCGACTGTGCGTTTTTGACGCCCTCGGCGTGTTTTACCCACTGGACGGTGCCCGGCGAAAGCGGCCTCGCACGCTGTCCCGACGGGCGGGTTTTTACGTGCCTCAAGCTGACAAGCGAGGGCGCCCCGGCCGGGCACCTGCTCCTTGGGCCATTGACCATAAAGGCCGCAGAGGATCCCCGGCAGGCGCTGGCGCTGCTCTCCGTTATGGAAGCCATGGCGGCGCGGATGGAGCGGCTGGGCCTTCTGGCGCGCAGGAACGATTTGTTCGTCAGGCTCTCGCGCCATGTCGCCGAGCACCTGACGGACACGCTGACGGCGGAAGCGCTGCACCCTATCCTGTATGCGTCCGAGAGCGCGCTGGCCCACGCCGTGAAACAGGAAACCGGCATGTCGCTGAGGCTCTATGTGCAAGCACGGCGGTTGGAGGCGGCGCGGCAGATGCTGCTGGGCACCTCGATGACCGTGATGCAGGTGGCCGAGAAGTGCGGCATCAACGATTTCAACTACCTCGCGCGCATCTTCAAAAGGCGCTACGGCATGCCGCCAAGCGCGCTGCGCAGGAAGGAGACGCCGGCCCGTCCAGGCCGTGAAAACCTTTCTTCTTCGCCTTGAAGTCCGGCCATCTTGGTTAACGAAACGATAAGAAAAGAAACAGCACTTGATTTTGTTTGTGCGCTATTGTATAGTGCGCGAGGGAGGGACATGGCGACCAGGCGGACAGGAAGCCGCGGAGAACTTGCCCGGAGGCATCCTCCGCGCCATTTATGAGCCGGCCTGCCATTCCCCTTGGGCATCCAACACGCGAATCGGCCCCCGCGACGAGCGAAGGAAGAGCGGCTCATCCCATAAAAAAGAAAGAGGGTTATTTTATGCTTCAGGCGAAAGACGTGGTTCGGCGAGCGCTGGATCATCACGTCGTCATCCCCGCGTTTAACATCCCCCATCTGCCGATGGTCAAGCCCGTGGTTCAGGCGGTTGTCGACATGAACAGCCTTGCGATGGTTCAGGTCGCCCGCGTCGAATGGGAAAAATTCGGCTCGGTGAGCCTCGAGGCGGTGGCGGAGGAATACAACAAATTCAAAAACGAGCGCCACACGCTACTGCATCTGGATCACACGCCCGTCATCGACGAGGATATGAAGCACGTGGACTATCTGCCCATCATCCGCCGCGCCATCAAGGCCGGTTACCAGTCCGTGATGGTGGACGCGTCGCGGCTGGATTTTGCCGGGAACGCGGCGGCCACGAAGGAAGTCGCCGCCCTTGCCCACGAGGCGGGCATCCCCTGCGAGAGCGAACTCGGCGCGGTGATGGGGCACGAGAGCGGCCCGATGATGCCCTATGAGGAGATCTTTGCCACCAAGAAAGGCTTTACCGACGTGGAAGAAGCAAGGCGGTTCGCGAAAGAGAGCGATTGCGACTGGCTCTCCGTCGCGGTGGGCAGCATCCACGGCGCGGTGGCCGAGAGCACCCGGAACCAGAAAAAGCCCGACGCCCGGCTAGACATCGAGCACATCAAGCGCCTCCGCGAGGCCACGGGCCTTCCGCTGGTGCTGCATGGCGGCTCCGGCATCCTGAAGGCGTACATCATGGACGGCATCCGCGCGGGCATCGCCAAGATCAACGTGGGCACCGAGATCCGCCAGGCCTACGAGCAGGCGCTCGCCCAGAATCCGGGGGACATCCCCGCGGCGCAGGCGGCGGTGTACGACAAAGTCTGCTTCGTAATCCGCGACATGCTGGAGATCGAAAACACCCGGACCCTGCTGTTCGGCGAGTAAAAGTCCCTTTCGACGGACTGACGGCCATCCGATTGTTTGGATGGCCGTTTTTGCCTGTTTTCCGCCTGATGCCAAAACATGAAACGCCTACCCGCCACGCATCCCATTGGTTTTATAGAAAACAACTTGACATTCGTTTGGAATGGTTGTAACATCGCGTCGTAGGGCGATCCCTCCAGGGGCGCGGGAGGAAGTTATGGAGCAGAAATTAACCCAGGAAAGGCGCAACGAGATCGCGGAAGCCTTGGTGCGCGACGGCAAGGTGTCCGCGGCGGAGCTTTCGGAGAAGTACTCGGTCAGCACCGAGACCATCCGAAAGGATCTCCTCTGGCTGGAGAAGCGCGGCGTGGCCGAAAAGAGCTACGGCGGCGCGACCGCGACACCCCAGGCGCTGGAAAAGCCCTTCCTCGAAAAGGCTACGAACAACCCCAAAGAAAAAGCGCGCATCGCAAAGGCCGTCGCCGGCAGGATTCCCGCCGGTTCGACCGTCATACTGGATTCCGGCACCACCGTCCTTGAGGTCGCAAAATGTCTCGCCTCCCGGACGGACATCACCTTTTTTACCAATTCGCTGCAGGCGGCGCAGTTGCTCGCGCAGAAAAAACGGTCCGTTTGCATGCTGGGCGGCGCGATCAGGCTGTCCAGCCACGCCGCTACCGGCGTATGGGCGGCGGAAATGCTCTCTCAGCTCAACGCGGACATCGCGATTCTGGGAACCAGTGGGTTTGCGGAAAGCAGCGGACCTTGCGTAGAGAGCTTGGAGGAATGCGAGGTGAAGCGCGCCATGATGCGCGCCGCGAAAACATCCATTCTCGCCGCCGATTCAACCAAGAGCCGCTGCCGGGCGACGGTCAGGTTCGCGGGATGGGAAAAGATCTCCTGTCTGGTCACGGACGGGGGGATCGGGCCGGAGTTGCTCGCTGAACTTTCTAAAACCGTGGAGACGATCGTGATTTGAAAGGAGCCGTCCCATGAAAGCCAAACTGCATCGCCAAATGCCATGCGTGATGTGACCGGGCGGATCTTCTCCGTCCAGCCGTTCTGCGTAGACGACGGCCCGGGCCTTCGCACCTCGGTATACCTGAAGGGCTGCGACATGCGCTGCGCCTGGTGCCATAACCCCGAGAGCCTATCGCCGCACCCGGAGACGTCGTACATGGCGGCGCGGTGCGTGGGCTGCGGCCGGTGCGCCCGGGTCTGCCCGGCGCACACGTTCGAAAACGGCAGGCACCGGTTCGACCGTGCGATATGTGACTGCGGCGGCGAGGACGCAAAGGCGTGTCCGACCGGCGCGCTCACGCGGATAGGGTGCGACAGGACGGCCGAAGACGTCGTGCGCGAGGTGGCGCGGGACAGGCGCTACTTCGACCGGAGCGGCGGCGGCATCACCTTGACCGGCGGCGAGCCGATGACGCAGCCGGACTTTGCGCGGGCGCTTCTGACGCTATTCAAGGCCGAAGGCATCCACACCTGCGTCGAGACCAACGGCGCGGGGCGGTATG
>JAEZTD010000164.1 GCA_023443705.1 Bacillota bacterium
CGCGTCCAGCGCCTTGCCGTCGGAGTAGAAGGCGGTCAGCAGGTTGTCCATGCGGTTCTGGGCGTCTTCGGAGCCCCAGCCCAGGATGGCGATGGTGTTGAAGTCCGTCTGGCCGCTGGGCACAACCAGCTTGCCGTTGTCGATGTAGGGCTTCAGAACATCCCAAGCGCCCTGGAAGAAGTATAGCGCGTTGTTATCGTCCGGCGAACCGGCGAACAGCTCGATGTTGAAGGGGCCCTTGCCGTCCTTCAGGCCCAGCTTCTCTTCGATGAACTGGCCCTGGATGGTGCCGACCTTGTAGTTGTCAAACGTCGCGTAGTAGGAAACAGCGTCCGTCTTCATAATGAGGCGGTCGTAGGCGATGACCGGAATGCCCTCTTCCTTGGCCTGTGCAAGCACCGTGCCCAGCGCGCTGCCGTCGATGGAAGCGACGACCAGCACCTTGCAGCCGCCCAGAATCATGTTTTCAAGCTGTGAAACCTGCAGGGCGACTTCGTTGTTGGCGTACTGGAGGTCCACTTCGTAGCCTGCCGCCTCCAGCTGGGCCTTCATGTTCGCGCCGTCCTGGTTCCAGCGCTGCAAATCCTGGGTGGGCATCGCGACGCCGATCTTGCCTTCGGCCATCGCGGGCGCGCAGAGCGCCAGCGCGAGTACGAGCGTCAGAACCATGGAAAGAATCTTCTTCATGGGGGTCACTCCTTTTAGATTTATAAAGGGGCGAAACCGCCCTCTTTATTTCAAACGGGAAGACGAAACCCTAAACCGATTTCGTTTAGAAAAAGTAAACTTGTATTGAAAATTTTACCGCATGGTACGGTTAATGTCAATATAAAAATGGGGACTATTATAGGAATAATGTTAACTGATTTCCGAAGTATGGTGTATTGCCCGCCGCGGCATACCGGTGCGGAGCGCAGGCCGAAAGAGAGGTAAGCAAATGACGCAGAAGGCCATCGGGTGGAAAATGATCGTTGATTTCCTGATGCCGGGGCAGAGCTTTCTTTTCAATTGAGGGGGTCGCCTCTTCATCGGCGAGGCAAAAACCGCGCTTCTCTTCGCGAAGGAGAAGCGCAGCCGCCAACCTCACCAGGGTAACGCGCCGCCACTTAATGCATCAGTTCTTTTTCCTCGCCTGACGCAGCCGGATGCCCGCGGCGATCCACGCCGGCGCGTAGGCGGAGGTACAGCCCTTGGGCACCTTCTGATCCCTGTAGACGCCCAGGCGCTCGCCGATTGCAACGCAACGTTCGGTGAACGCCTCGTGCCGGATGCCGATCTCACACATCGCCCGGTTCATCACTTCCTGCTTGCGCGGCGGCGCGTCCATGAGACCCGCCTCTACCAGATCCACGATGTGGGTGAGGGCTTCCGGATCACAAGCCTTGCGCTGAATGTCCGAGACGACCAGCGTCCAGCCGACGCGGCCGCGGATGTCGTCCGGGGACGAAATCCATTCATCCCGCATTTCGGACGCGAACGGCGCTTCCGAAAAGGCGTCAAAGACCAGTTCGTCCAGCAAGTCGACGTACTTTGCGTCCGACACCATCCGCTCCGCCTGCGTCCTGCCCAGCTTTTGAGGCTCCAGTGTCATGGCGGAAAGCATCATCGCGTCCGTGTTGCCGGTCTCCCACAGAGAGAGGGCCAACGCGTGGTCCCTGCCCAGTTCCTCGGCGAACCGGCGAAGATTCCCGAGGGGCACGCCAAATAGGCTGTCGCCCGCGCCCCGCTTCTTCATGTGCTTTTTCCGGGTTTCATTGCCCATGGCGGCAAGCAGCGCCATCGCCGTCAATACATCCATGCCCATGCCTCCTCCGCACCGGATTTCATGTGTTACTAATCATACCCGATTCGCGGGCGCGGAAACAAGATGAAATGGTGTCGTGCGCCAAAAGACCGGCTCGCCGATCGCCCGCGGGCGAAGGAGAGCCGGTCTGCAATCCTGATATGTAAAGCAGCTAGTCCTGCGCCAGCGAGGACAGCACCGCCGCCTTTGTGACGATGCCCAGAAGGCTTCCGCCTTCGTCCACCACCGCCAGCGGGTAGGGGGACTGCGCGGCGCGGGGCAGGATGTCGTGGACGGTCTCGTCCGGCATGGCGGTCTCGGTTTCCGTTTGCATCACGTCCGCGATGCCAAGCCCCTCCTTGTGGGCGCGCACCGCATCCGCGATGGTCAGGATGCCCTTGAGCCGGAGGCTGTGGTCGACCACGTAGACGGTGGACAGCGCGTTCCTGCGCATGGATTCAATCGCCCGGGCGGGCCTGTCGGTGACGCGGGCGAGGCTTGCGGGCGTGATCATCACGCTGCGAAGGCTTGTGACCTTCGAGCGGTCCGCGCTGCCCACGAAGCGGCGCACGTAGTCGTCGGCGGGGTTGGCGCTCATGCCCTCCGGGGTGTCCACTTGGATGACCTTGCCGTCCCGCATGATGGCGACGGTGTCGCCCAGCTTGAACGCTTCGTCGATGTCGTGGGTGATGAAGACGATGGTCTTGCCCAGCTTGCGCTGAATCCTGAGCAGTTCAAACTGCATGTCGCTTCGAACCAGCGGGTCGAGCGCCGAGAAGGGTTCGTCCATCAGAAGCACGTCCGGATCGCTGGCCAGCGCCCGGGCGATGCCCACCCGCTGGCGCATGCCGCCAGACAGACTGCCGATGAGCTGGTTCTCCCAGCCGGCGAGGCCGACCATCTGGATGACCTCCCGCGCCTTCTCCTCTCGCGCCGCGCGAGAGAGGCCCCGCACTTCGAGGCCGTAGGCGACGTTTCCGAGGACGTCCCGGTGGCTCATGAGGCCGAAGGACTGGAAGACCATCGACATCCTGCGGCGGCGCAGCTCAAGCAGTTCGTGGCTAGAGTACTTTGTGATGTCCTCCCCCTCAAACAGCACGCTGCCGGAGGTCGGGCGGTGCAATCGGTTCAGACAGCGCACCACGGTGGATTTTCCGGAGCCGGACAGGCCGATGACCACGAAGATCTCGCCCCGGCGGATCTTCAGGTTCACGTCCCACAGCGCCACGGTGGCGCCGGTCTTCTTGTAGACGGCATCCTTGTCCGAACCCTCGCGCATCATGCGGGCGGCTTCCGCCCGGTTGATGCCGTAGAGCTTTGACACGTTTTTCAGTTCGAGGATGTATTCTCCGCCGCGTTCAGCCATTCAGATCGCCTCCGGGCATTTTGTCCGCTTTCGCGGCCTTTTTCTTGTCCTCTCCGAACCAGCCCTGTGTCAGCCGGTCGAGCAGGATCGCCAGGATGACCACGGAAAAGCCGGAGACGAGGCCCCTGCCGATCTCGGTGCGGTTGACGGCGATCAACACCTCGCTGCCGAGTCCTCTTGCGCCGATCATCGAACAGGTGACGACCATCGCCATCGCCATCATCAGGGTCTGGTTGACGCCGGCCATGATGGTGGGCATCGCCTGCGGAATCTGCACCTTGACGAGGGTCTGCCCCCGTGTCGCGCCAAAGGCGCGGGAGGCTTCTACCACGTCGGGCTCCACCTGGCGGATGCCCAGGCTCGTCAGCCGGATGACCGGAACGATCGCGTAGATGACCGTCGCGATGACCGCGGAGGCCGAGCCCATGCCAAACAAAAGCAGCGCCGGGATCAGGTAGACGAACACCGGCATCGTCTGCATCGTGTCGAGTACGGGGCGCACAATCCTGGTCGCCCGGTCGGAAGCGGACAGCAGGATGCCGATGGGGAAACCCAGCGCGAGCGCGATCAGCACGCTCGCCAGCACGATGGAGAGGGTCTGATACATCATCTGCCAGAGCCCCACAACGCCCACGAGGCACAATAGCGCCGCGTACAGGATTCCGCTTCGGATCTTCCCCCGGGCCTTCCAGCCCAGGAAGAAGACCAGCGCCACCAGGACGAACCACGGGATGTGGGAAAGCATCCAGTTGATGGAATTGACCAGGCGTATGAGCCCTTGGCCGACGATGTCCTGGAAGAACCAGGAGGCGCCCGCGGCAAAGCCGCGCATCGCCCGGTCGATCGCCGTCAGGTTGGGTTTGAATACGAAGGGAAAGGTACCAAGATCCATGCTTTTCACCTCACATCCCGTGGAAAATTGTTACAGCGCCGCGCGCAGCTTCGCTGCCTGGTCGGCGGTGAGCCACTGGTCGATGAAATCGTCATGCTGCGTCAGAAACCATTTGGCGGTGGCTGCGTAGTCGTCGCCGGTTTCCTGCATGTGGGCCAGCCCCTCGCTGGTCAGCGCCGAGGAGGAGCGGTACTTGGACAGGAATTCGCAGAACTCCGGATTCGACGCCTTGAAGTCGTTGGAGACGCAGATCGTCACCGTCGTGGCGGGGAAGGCCGTCTCGCCTTGCATATAGGTTTCGGCGTTGTAAGGCGCGTCCTCGAGCAGCACGAAGTCGTACATGCCCAGAAGCCACGTCGGCTCCCAGTAATAGGCGACGATCGGCTCGCCCTTGTCCCAGGCCGAGATGAACGCCGCGCTCATCGCCGCGTCGCTGCCGGGCAGCACGTAGTTGTACATCTCGTCCAGGCCGTAGTACTGAACCTTCTTCTCCAGAATCGTGGTCACTTCGCAGCCGGGCAGGCCGCCGAAGATCCGGCCCTTGCCGGGGTCTTCCGGATCCGGGAAGAGGGACGCATACTTTTTCAGATCCTCGACCGTCTTGAGATCCGGCGCGACGGGCTCGATGCCGCGCACGCTGTCGCCCTCGATGACGTAGCGG
>JAEZTD010000195.1 GCA_023443705.1 Bacillota bacterium
CTCTACGCGCTCGCGCCACACAGCACGCCCCGGGGTTTCCTCAAAAGCGCACCGGTGCTCTTCTGCCTCGACACTTCTCTACGCCGCTCGCGCCCTAGAGAACGCCCCGGACTCGGCCCCGTTTCGTGCCTTCCAGCAGGCACAGGTACGTGGCGGCGGTATCAAACCGGGCGTCGTGCAGCGCGCCGCCGCCGCCGAACCACTCGGCGGCCTTTTCGGCGACGAAGTCTTCCTCCAGGCCAAAGTACTCCACCAGCTCCGTCAGCTTCGGCGGCTTGGGGCGGCCGATGTTGACCTTGCGGACGAGGTTCATGTCGGAGGTGAAGTAGTTCATCGTGCAGAAGGTGGGCTTTTTGGGCATTTTCAGGCCGCAGCGCTCCAGCTCCACCCGCAGATACCGGTCGTCCGCCGACACGTTGTGGCCCACCCACAGCCCCGCGGCGGCGAAGTCGTCAAACACGCGCTGGGCGGCGTCCTCAAAGCGCAGCCCGCCGGACATCTCCCGGAGCATGTCCATCGAGAAGCCGTGCACTTCCTGCGCGCCCTCGCTCATGTCGTCCACTTCAAAGAACAGATTTGTGCCCGTCACGCCCGCGCCGTCCACCACAAGGTACGACAGCTGGCAGATCTGGCCGGGGATGAGGTCGGTGGCCTCGGTGTCGAAGACGATGACGCTCACAGCGCGTTCACCGCCCCCGCGATGCGCCGGAGGCCTTCCTCGACGCGGGCTCTGGGCGCGGCCAGGTTGATGCGCATGAAGCCCGCGCCCGCTTCGCCGAAGTGGACGCCGGAGGACAGGCCAACGCCCGCCTTCTCCACGAAGAAACGGTCCATCTCCGGCTGATCCATCCCCAGCGCGCGGCAGTCCAGCCACATGAGGTACGTCCCCTCCATGCGGGCGGGCACGATCGCCGGCACGTTGTTCGCGAAAAACGCTTCGGCCTGCTTCCGGTTTTCGTCGAGATACAGGATAAGGGCGTCCAGCCACGGCGCGCCCAGCGTATAGGCCGCCGTCTGCGCCACGGATCCAAAGATGTTGGGCGTGTCCGCGCCCATATTCTCCATCGTCTTTTTTACCTTGCGCCGGAGTTCCTCGTCCCGGATGACGATGGTGGAGGTGCGAAGCCCCGCCAGGTTGAACGTCTTCGTCGCGGAGACCAGCAGTACCGCCCTCTCCGCGCTCTCAAGGGACAGTACGGAGGTGTGCCGGTGGCCGGGCAGCGCGAAATCCGCGTGGATTTCGTCGGAGATCAGCGTCGCGCCGTATCGGTTTACCAGCGTCAACACGCTTTGAAGCTCCTCCCGAGACCAGACGCGCCCCACCGGGTTGTGGGGGTTGGACAGGATCAGCGCCTTCGCGCCCGCTTTCAGGAGGGTTTCAAGGCCGTCAAGGTCCATGCGCCAGCCACCGCCTGTCTCCACCAGCGGGTTTTCGCGGCACGCGCAGCCGGCGCGCAGCGTCATCCGCCGGAACGGGCCGTAGACCGGCGGCTGGTAGATGACGCCTTCGCCGGGGCTTGTGACGGTTCTCAGCGCGAAGAGGATGGAATCCACCACCCCGGAACTGTACATGCATTCCTCGGGCAGCACGTTCACGCCGTGGCGCGACCGCATCCACCCGGCCACGGCCTCCATCATGGGCATGTTCATATCGGTATAGCCGTAGGCGCCGTGGGAAGCGCGCTCAATCAGCGCGTCCCGCACGCAGTCCGGCGACGCGAAGTCCATATCCGCCACCCACATGGGCAAAACGTCCGCGCGCCCAAAGGTTCTTTCGTTAAAATCCCACTTTTCGCAGTAGGTTCCCCGTCGGTCGATCCCCCGGTCAAAGGCCTTGAAGAATTCTTCCATCGTAAAAACGCTCCCGGGTGCAAATCTGCCAGTTTTGTGCCCGCGCCGCATTCGGCTTTGCCGGGTACGCGGCACATTTGGAAATAAGTATAACACCGCCGCCCCCGATTGGGAAGCGGCGCGAAGCGACGTAACGAAATCTTACGGTTAAAAAGACTTGTGGCATTCGCCAATCACTTGACACTTTGTAAAGAAGCAAGTAAAATAGTTCCGATAGTCAAGTCTTTTTGGCTGGATTTATCTCGGTGCATCTGCACCGATTCCGTTAATTTATCAGGAAGGGGGACAACTTTCATTGAGTACGCCAATCATCGTGACATTGAGCGCGTTGATTGCGTTGGCCGCAGGCCTGGTAGCCGGTTTTCTCTACAGACAGAATGTAACCGAAAAGAAGATCGGGCGGACCGAAACGTTCGCCAAGAACCTGCTGGACGACGCCACGCGAAAGGCTGAGGAGAAAAAGAAGGAAACCATTCTCGAAGCCAAGGAAGAGATTATTCGCCTTAAGAATGAGCTGGACAAAGAAGTACGCGACCGCCGCAGCGAAGTGACCCGGCTGGAACGCCGTGTCGCTCAGCGCGAAGAGACCCTGGACAAGAAGCTGGACAACCTGGAATCCCGCGAGGAAAGCCTCAACCAGAAGTACAAAGAGGCCGAACGGCTGGAAGCCGCCGCCCAGACGCTGCACGCGAAGCAGCAGGAAGAACTTGAGCGCGTTTCCAACCTGACCCTCGAAGAGGCCCGGGATCAATTGATGGACCGCATCCGCAAGGATGCCTACCACGACGCCGCCATCATGGTGCGCGAAATCGAGGGCAAGGCGAAGGAAGAGGCTGACAAAAAGGCCCGCAACCTGATCGCCCTCGCCATCCAGAAGTGCGCCGCCGACCATGTGGCCGAGACCACCGTCTCCGTGGTGGCGCTCCCCAACGACGACATGAAGGGCCGCATCATCGGCCGCGAGGGCCGCAACATCCGCGCCCTCGAAACCGCCACCGGCGTCGATCTCATCATCGACGACACCCCCGAGGCGGTCATCATCTCCGGCTTCGACCCGGTGCGCCGCGAGGTCGCCCGGATGACGCTGGAAAAGCTCATCGCCGACGGCCGCATCCACCCCGCCCGCATCGAAGAAATCGTGGAGAAGTCCCGCCGCGAGGTGGAGAACCAGATCCGCGAAGCAGGCGAGCAGGCGGTGTTCGAAACCAACCTGCACTCGATCCACCCGGAGATCGTCAAGCTCCTGGGCCGGATGAAGTACCGCACCAGCTACGGGCAGAACGTGCTCAAGCACTCCATCGAGGTCAGCCACCTGGCGGGCGTCATGGCGGCGGAGCTGGGTGCGGACACTACGCTGGCCAAGCGCGCAGGCCTTCTGCATGACATCGGCAAGGCCATCGACCACGAGGTCGAGGGCACCCACGTCACCATCGGCATGGACCTGGCCAAGAAGTTCAACGAATCCGCGGCGGTCGTCAACGCCATCGCCGCGCACCACAACGACGTCGAGCCCCAGACGGTCGAAGCCGTGCTGGTGCAAGCGGCGGACGCCATCTCGGCCGCGAGGCCGGGCGCCCGGCGCGAGTCGCTGGAGAATTACATCAAGCGCCTCCAGAAGCTGGAGGAGATCTCCAACTCCTTCGAGGGCGTCGAGAAGTCCTACGCGATCCAGTCCGGCCGCGAGGTTCGCATCATCGTGAAGCCCGAGGACGTCAACGACGCCGGCACGCTGATCCTGGCCAAGGAGATCGTCAAGCGCATCGAGCGCGAGATGGAGTATCCCGGACAGATCAAGGTCAACGTCATCCGCGAAACCCGCGCCGTGGACTTCGCGAAGTAACGTAGAGAAACGCCGGAGGGCCCTGCCCTCCGGACCACCCGCCAGGGGGATGATCCCCCTGGACCCCGCACAAGGGGCATGAATCCATAGTTCCTGCAAAAACGCCCGCGCCTGCGCGGGCGTTTTTGCAAAATAAGAAAGTTTTTTCCTCCGCTTTTTTCAAAAAGCGGGCCGCCGAGGGCGTCCCCCTCTCTTCCCCGTTTTACGCAATTTGCGTTGTCAACAAAGGGTCCAAACGGTATAATGGAAGAACATATATTTTGGAGGCGCGTTCGTGGGCAAAATCATTGCGATCACCAACCAGAAGGGCGGCGTGGGGAAGACCACCACGGCGGTCAACCTGTCCGCG
>JAEZTD010000427.1 GCA_023443705.1 Bacillota bacterium
GATGGCCGTGCCTTCCCCGCTTCCGTGCAGCTTGACGCCGTAGACGCTGACCGCGATCATCGCCACCGCCAGCGCAAAAATCACCCCTGAAACGATGCGCCGGGACAAGCTGCCCGCGTTGTTTCGCTTAGCCATGCGCCGCTCCCTCCCTCTCCGGTTTGATGCCCGACATGGCCAGGCCGAAGTCCGCGTCGCTGGCGTCCGGCGGCAGAATGTCCACAACCGCACCCTTGGACACGATGACGACACGATCGCAGATGGAGCGCAGTTCCTCCAGTTCCGAGGAAACCATTACAATAGAGATACCCTGCTCGCGGTTTAGCCGGCGCAGCGTCTCCAACACGATCTTCTTGGCGCCGATGTCGATGCCGCGGGTCGGCTCGGAGACGAAGAGGAATTTAGGCTTCAGCGCCAGCGCCCGCGCGATACACACCTTCTGCTGGTTGCCACCGGACAGCGTGCCCGCGTGCTGGGCGGGGGAAGTGCAGCGGATGTCCAGCTCCTTAATCATCCGAAGCGCGTTTTGGCGGATTTCCCTGCTGTTTTTCTGGGTCACGGGTCCGAAATGCCGGAGGAATTCACCCTTGACCTGAATGGCGCTGAAGACGATGTTGTCCTCAATGGACTGGTCCAGCAGCAGCCCCACGCCGCGACGGTCCTCCGAAACCATCGCAAGCCCGGCGTTCAGCGCGGCGCGCGGATCCTGAAGCGGCAAGGGTTTTCCGAAGAAGGCGACTTCGCCCTCCGCGGGGTAGAGGCCCATCACGCCGTTGGGAATGCCGATTTTCCCTTGCCCGGCCAGGCCGCCGATGCCCAGAATCTCGCCCTCATATACGTCAAGGGATACGGAATGAACCATTTCGCCAGGCATTTCGACGGCGAGGTTTTTGAGCTTCATCACAACCGGCGCGCTTTCCGTCCCCATCCGGGCGTCGGCGCTGATCACGCCCTCGCCCTTACGACCGATCATCAGCTCCGCCAGCTCGATGATGTCGGTCTCGCTCTTTTTGCGGATGGCGGCGAGCTTGCCGTCCCTGAGGATGGTGACGTTGTCGCAAGCCTCGACCACCTCCGCCAGCCGGTGGGTAATGAATATGATCGCGATGCCTCGCGCGGCGATGGAGCGCATCACCTCGATCAGCTGATCGGCAGCGCTCTCTGTCAGAACGGCGGTGGGTTCGTCAAAGACCAGCAGCTTCACGCCCTGCTTATCGATCTCGCGCGCGATCTCGACAAACTGCTTGTAGCCCACCGGGAGCCCCTGTACCAGCGTATATTCTTCAATGCCCATGCCGACGCTGTCCAAGGCCTTGCGCGCGTCGGCAGCCATCGCGGTCATGTCGAGCGTCTCGTAATCGCGCCCGAAAATCCGGCTGGCCAGGTTGGGCTTGGTGATTTCGCGATTAAGCTTTATGTTCTCGGTGATGGAAAATGTGTTTATAAGCATGAATTCCTGATGAACCATGCCGATGCCCTTGCGCATTGCGTCCTGTGGAGAAGCAATGCTGACCGGCTCGCCGTCCAGAAGCACCTGGCCCTGGAAGCCGCCAGTCTCGTGAATGCCCGGCATGCCGAACAGCACGTTCATGAGGGTGGATTTACCCGCGCCGTTCTCGCCGAGCAGCGCGTGAATCTCGCCGGGCCTAATCTTCAGCGTGACGCCGTCAAGCACCTTCGTCTCGCCGTAGGTCTTGGAGATGTTGTTCATTTCCAGTATGTACTCAGCACCCAATCGTATAGCCCCCTTCGTCATAGGGAAAGCCGGCCTTGCGCGGCGCGGAAGCCGGATCGGCTGGTTGGCACACGCCGCCTGCAAAGTCAGTCAACGCACCGCGGCTCGTCCCTTGCGGGACGAGCCGCCGCGTCTTACCGAACCAATTTACAGGTAATCCGCAAAGTTGACCGGCGCAAGAAGCATCATGTAGTAGTTCGCGAACTCCGTGCCTTCCGCGTTGGAGTAGGAGGAGATGCTGGCTCCCGGAACGCGCTCGTTGAGCAGCTTCTCAAGGGCGGCCTTGTCGTTGCGCTCGGTGATTTCGCCGTTGATCCAGGCGCGGGCATAGTCGACGCCCACGGCGATTTCAGCCATAGCGATCGGGGCGGCCCAGGTGCTGAAGCGGCCAACCGCATCCTTCTCCTGGAGCTTCTCGGCAATGGCCTTCAGCGCGGCGCTGTCGTCGCCGCCCAGTTCGAGCTCGAGGCCGAGGACGGCCGGGAACGCATGGTACGGGCTCGGGCAGCAGGGCTGCGGATAGTAGGCGTTGGGCTGCGCGAGAACCGCAGTCTGCAGCGGTTCCTGCATGCCGCAGTTGGTGCAGAAGAAGGCGACCTTCTTGCCTTCGTACTTGGCCATCTGCTGCGGAACGTCCTCAAGGATGAACTGCTGGGACGCGGACATGCCGGCCTCGGCGGTCGGGTCGGGCGCGGTCACGTCGACGAATTCGATGCCCAGCGCCTCGGCGTTCTTCTTGAACAGCTCATGGCGCGCAACGATCAGCTCCATCGCCATGTGGCGGGGGAACGAGTAGTGGATGAACACGTCTATGCCCCAGTTGGCGCAGGTTTCCATGATGGTGTCGCCCTGGCCGATTTCGTCGGCGTAGAGAAGAATGTCGGCGGAGGCGCTGATGGCGGCCGGGTCTTCCTGCGGGGTGCCGGCGATCAGGAGGATGTCATCGCGGCCCATCTCGCGGATCTTGTCAAAGCCGGCCTTGGCGCCCGGAACGGCCTGGCACATGATGATCGCCTTGACCTCGGGGTCCGCGGCGAATGCAGTCAGCTTGGAAACGGTGGTCTCCATCTCGGCCATAAAGGCGTCGGGATAGGTGTCGGTAATGATGTGGTCCGGATCCTCGTTCTGCGCCCTCTGCGCAGCGCGGAACTCTTCTTCGTTCTGCGAAGTGGTGCCGGTCAGGATGGCGATCTTATAATTGCCCTCGGCCAGCGCGGGAACGCCCATGCCCAGAACCATCATAAGAACGAGCAACATTGCCAACGTCTTCTTCATGTGGTCATACCCTCCATATAATTCTTTGGCGCCTCCATATCCCTTAGCCCCAAAGGGCTGAACATGGCCAGAACAAACGAGTACCTAAATTTGTGGGTTATGCGGACAGTAAAGCTATATAAAGAATGAAATGATTATATCACTCCACGGAACCATTTGCAAGCGGAATTTGAATTTAGTCCTGCCGAATCCTGCAGAATCCAATGCAGATTTCATCGAATGACTAATTTTTTCACCACTGCCTAAATCAGAAACGCTTCTTTGAGGCATTTTCATTCTATTCATCCAACAAGCGACGAAAACCGACGCGCACCATGGGCGGCTACGCAGCGCGGCCTCGAGGGCCGGGGCGGATTGTGTTTCTGACCGCAGGCATAACCAAGACCATGACGTACATCGCGGATCCGAAAGCGCTTCTCAATAAAGCGAAACCGTCAGTTAGCACGGTATTGACAAGGGGTTTCACGACCGCTATATTATACGTATACTCTACAAACATTCCCTTAATTCGCCCGTTACCATTGCACACAAATGCTTTCTCGACATGATTTGCTTAACGCCGAATTCCCCGCCCGGTTCGCGTACTCGCGCGGATTGTTTTTGACATTCAAAAGCGGTATACACCGGCAACCCCGAAAGGAAGAAGGATTATGCGACGACACTTGAGAAACATCCGGCGGGCAGCCCTCCCCGTACTCTTTGTTTCGGCGCTTTTCATCTGCGCGCTGACCGGAGGCACCCAATCGCCGTCCGCGTCCACTTCCAACGCAACCATTCGTCCGGAGCGGGTGATCTACCAGGTGGACGAGTACTACCCTCCCTACACGTATAAAGACAATGCACAACTGTACGGATTCGATCCTTATCTTGCAAACCTAATTTTCCAGTCAGACAAATACCTACTGCGTTACTCCACAGACACCTGGGAAAAGGTATATGCGCGCCTTGCGAGCGGCGAAATCGACTTGGCCGGCATCATCGCAATCACCGATGAACGCAAAAACGATGTGCTTTTCACAAAGCCCCTTTTCAATTCGCATGTTTCCGTATACACGCTGAAAACGGTCGAAGGTATCAGCCTGTCCGATCTTGATGGTCTCAGTGTCGGCGTCAAAAAGGGATACTACACCGAGGCCCTTCTGAAGGACGAGTTGGGAATTTGGGATTACTACGCCTATGACGACATCCTCGGCGCGGTGACGGATCTTCTGTCCGGAAAAATAGACGTGATATTTGAAAACCAGCAGTACATGGACCATGTTTTGATCCAAAACCGGCTGAAAGGAAAAATTGTCGCACAGATCACAAACCTGTTCCCCCAGGCATACGCTTACGCCATCAGCAAAAAGCGCCCCGAACTTGTGGAATACATGAACGGCCGAATCGACGCACTGGTGTCGAGCGGCGTTTTTGAAGAGATATACGTCAAGTATTTTTATACCCATTCGGATGGCTACACGGCGTCCGAGAACCGGAAGGCGCTGCTCTACGCGCTGTCCGCGGTGGTGGCAATTGCAGGCATCATCATACTGCTCCGGTCTATCATCCGAAGCCTGGAACGGAAACTGAGCGCGAGCATGCTGAAACTGGAGTCCGCCAACACGGAACTTGCCGAGGCCAATGAAGCGCTGCGCGCGAAATATGAGGAAATACGTACGCTTGCCTATACAAACCCGGTTACCGCCCTTCCCAACAAAAACGCATTCAAATCCGTTGTCCAGCGGTATCTGGGCGGCGGCAGGCCGGAGAACTTCACGATCCTATACATGGACCTTGACAATTTCAAGGACATCAATGACACCTACGGCCATGCCACAGGCGACGTGCTGCTCAGGGTGGTCGGCGAGCGCCTCCTGCGGTGCGGCATTCCCGAGGGAAGCCTTTACAACCTCGGCAGCGACGAATTCGCAGTACTTCTGGATTCGGCCAACCCGGTCAGCGCCGGCGAGAAAGCCGGTGAGATAATCCGAAAGATTGAGGAGCCTCTCAGCATCGGCGGCAACACCCTGCACATTTCGGCGAGCATGGGCATCGTCAGCTACCCGGAGCATGGCGAGGGCTTCGATGAACTGCTCAAGAACGCCGACTCGGCCATGTACCGGGCGAAAGTTAACGGAAGTGGCACCTATACCTTTTTCAGCGAAGAGATCGGCAGCGCGGTGACGGAAAGAACCAAAATGCAGAACAGCCTGCGCGAAGCGCTGGCGAAGAATGAGTTTCAACTATACTATCAGCCGCAGACTTCTGCCGGAGGTGACACGCTCTACGGCTTTGAGGCGCTGCTGCGCTGGAACAGCGCGGAAAGGGGCGTCGTCGCCCCGGGTGCGTTCATTCACGAAGCGGAAAAGAGTCGGTTGATCATCCCCCTCGGCCAATGGGTTCTCGCGACTGCGTGTGAATTCATCCGCCGCCTCAACGGCGTTTTCGGCGCGAGATATTTCGTATCGGTCAACGTGTCGGTCATACAGCTTCTGCAGGAGGATTTCGTGGACGTGGTCCTTGCGGTCCTTCGCGATACCGGCCTGGAGCCGAATCTGCTTGAGCTGGAAATTACCGAATCCTGTCTTTTGTTCGAGACGGATATGGTGATCGAAAAGCTGCGCAAACTCAGCGATGCCGGCGTAGGCCTCGCGCTGGACGACTTTGGCACCGGCTACTCCTCTCTTCGCTATCTGAAGGATCTGCCAGCCAATACGCTCAAGATCGACAGGTCATTTTTCAATACCGCCGCCAGCGAAAAGGGCAAATTCCTCCTTGACGTCATTATATCCATCGGCCATTCGCTGGGAATGACGATGGTGGCGGAGGGCGTTGAAACCACACAGCAGATGGCCTCCGCGAGCAGCCTGAATTGCGACCGTATTCAGGGCTATCTCATTGCCAGGCCCATGCCAGCAAGCAACGTCCCCGTCTTTGTCAAGGGCAGGCTGGCCGATTCAGGCGGCGCGTAAGCCGCGATCACCACGAGGATTCCGGCGCTCGGGCGCAAAAATGGCCGGAGTTCGCCGCCCCGGCTTCAAGACTTCGAAAATACCCCGCGGTTTTTCGACGCGAGGG
>JAEZTD010000283.1 GCA_023443705.1 Bacillota bacterium
GAAGTACTCCGAGAAGAAGGAAGCCGCGCCCGCCGAAAAGGCGGAAGATGTGGAGCTGACCGCCGACGTCGTTGTGATCGGCGGCGGCGGCGCGGGCCTTGCGGCGGCGGTGCAGGCCAACCAGAACGGCGCGACCGTCGTCGTCCTTGAGAAGATGTCGAAGGTCGGCGGCAACACCACGCTGGCGGGCGGCGCGCTGAACGCGGTCGAGGACCGCAGCGAGACCGCGATCAAGAACAACGACTCCGTCGAGTGGCACTACACCCAGACGCTGAACGGCGGCGACAAGCAGGGCGACCCGGTCCTGGTCCACACGCTGGTCTCGAACGGCTGGGCGGGCGTCCAGTGGCTCAAGGACATGGGCATGGAGTTCCAGGACGGCACCTTCACCGTGACCGGCGGCCTGTGGCCCCGCGCCCACAAGCCCGTGGAACCGCTGGGCACCGGCTTTTTCAAGACCTACAACGCCTACATCGACAGCCATGAGGGCATCGATGTGCTGCTCAACACCAAGGCGGAGGAGATCCTCGTGGACGAAAACGGCCTCGTCTCCGGCGTCCGCGCCACTGGTGAGACCGGCAACACCGTCACCGTCAAGGCCAAGAGCGTCGTGGTCGCCACCGGCGGCTTCGCCAACTCGGTCGAGCTGCGCCAGGCCTACAACATCCAGTGGGCCGACTTGGGCACGGAGATCAAGTCCACCAACCACCCCGGCGCCACCGGCGACGCCATCAAGATGCTGATGAAGCTGCGGGCTGACTTCATCCAGATGGGCAACATCCAGCTTCTGCCGCTGGGAGACCCGCAGACGGGCAGCCTTTCCGGCAACATCGAGCACGACGTGGAAACCCGCATCTTCGTCAACAAGGAAGGCAATCGCTTCGTCAACGAGGGCGGCCGCCGCGACGACATGACGAGGGCGCTCTTCGCGCAGACCGACAACTTCATGTGGATCGTCATGGACTCCGACACCTACCCCACCGGCGATGAAAAGAACAACTTCAACGAAACCGCCAACGAGCTGGTGGCCGCGGGCCGCGCCTTCAAGGCCGACACACTGGAAGACTTGGCCGCCCAGATCGGCGTGCCCGCCGAGAACCTGATCGCCTCCGTGGACGACTTCAACGCCCACGCCGCCTCCGGAGAGGCCGACCAGTTTGGCCGCACGCTCTACAAGACCCCGATCGACAACGGCCCCTTCTACGCCGCGGGCCGCGTGCCCACCGTGCACCACACCATGGGCGGCGTGAAGATCAATGAATACGCACAGGTGATCGACGAGAACGGAAGCGTGATCCCGCACCTGTACGCGGCCGGCGAAGTCACCGGCGGCATCCACGGCGCCAACCGCCTGGGCGGCAACGCGCTGCTCGACACCGTGGTCTTCGGCCGCATCGCGGGCGAGAGCGCCGCGGCGGGCCGCTGATTCCATAAAAACACGTTAAGTCGGGCGGGAAAAGGCGTTGCCTTTTCCCGCCCTCGTGATTGGAGAACACCTGAATGCGCAACAAAAACCTGCTCGTCGTCGGCTCCGCTCTGGCCCTTGCGCTGATCCTTTTCGGCGTGTCCAGGCTGACCGACACCCGGGAAACGCCCGTTCCGGGGCCTTCCGCGCCGTCGCTGACGGCGAACGCCGAAACGCCCGCGCCCGTGGACGCGGCTACCCCGATGGTCACGGCGACTCCGACAGCCACGGCATCTTCGACGGCTACCACAATCCCGACGGCTACGGCGGCCGCCGGGACAACCACCGCACCCGATTCCTCCGCCGAACAGGCGAAGGCCTATCTGGTCGTTACCGTCAACAACATGATGTACCAGCCCATTCCGCTGATCCGGGAAACTTCCTACACCCTTACGCAGAAGGACATCGGCGCGGTGAACGTCGTTCACGTGACGGCGGACAGCGTATGGATGGAAAGCTCCACCTGCGAAGGCCACGACTGCGTGAAGCAGGGTACGGTATCCCTTGAAAACCGCGGCCAGCGCGTTCTGGGCAACATGATCATCTGCCTGCCCAACAAGGTTTCGCTGGAACTGTATACGCCGGAGGAAGCGCAGGATCTTCTGTCAACGAGCGGGGCGGATGCGCCATGAAAGAGACGACGCGGCTGAACACCCGCCAGATCGCGCTCAGCGGCCTTTTAACCGCGATGATGCTGGTGCTGGGCTACGTGGAAAGCCTGATTCCGATCTCCGTCGGGATTCCGGGCATCAAGCTGGGGCTGTCCAACAGCCTTCTGATCTTTGCGGTTTACATGCTGGGCGCAAGGGTTTCGCTGATTCTGATGGTGCTGAAGGTTGTGCTTTCGGGGCTTCTTTTCGGCGGCGTGTCCGCGATGGCGTTTTCGCTGGCGGGCGGGGTGGTCAGCGTAACGGTGATGATCCTTTTAAAGCGCGCCGGAGGGCTGAGCCCGGTGGTGGTCAGCATGGCGGGCGGCGCAGCCCACAACGTCGCCCAGGTGGCGCTTGCGATGGTGGTCCTTGAAACCACAAAACTCGTGTACTACATGGCGGTGCTCTTGCTCGTCGGCCTCGGGATGGGCGCGGTGACCGGCATCGCCGCCGCCGCCGTGCTGCGCCATATGGCGCGCATCGGCAGACGCACGACGTAAGCCTAAAAAGTAAGTGCTTTAAAGCTGAGAATTCACAGCCCTGGCATGCGTACGCTTCTGACAATACTGGAGCCGCCTTTTCTCAAGGCGGCTCCGGCGTATCTATAAGCAAAAATTGCTATTCCTGGTTTCTGAAGGGGTTCGGGGTGTTGATTGACAGAAGCCGCGCGGGTTTCGTGGTCAGGTTGACCCAGTTGTGGGGCAGGTTGGAGCGGATCTGGATCGAGTCGCCGGGGTAGAGGGTGTGGCGCGCGCCGTCCACGTACACGGTGACGATGCCCTCCAGCACGTAGGTGAATTCCTCTCCCTCATGGCTGTACATTTCAATCTGTTCCTCGTTCAGCGAGTCCTGCGGCATCAAAAGGAACAGGCGCGGCAGCATTTCATAACCCAGCGGGTCATTCGACAGCACGTACTGGATGATCTGCGGCGAAACGGGGGTCGCCTTCAGGTCAAATCCGTGTACCACCGGTTCCGGACTGGGGCCCTGTACGACGTTGAAGAAGCTGGAAAGGTCCGCGCCCAGGATGTGGGCCAGCCGCGCCAGCGTGTCAATAGCAATGGACGACATGCCCCGCTCCAGCTGGGAGAGAAAGCCCACAGAAAGGCCGGACTCATCGGAGAGCTGCTTGAGCGTCAGCTTTTTCACCAACCGGAGATTCCGGATGTGCGCGCCGATCATGGCGTTCTGGTTCATGGTCACTCCCCCCGTTCTTTCGTTCCAATATAGCCGCTTTTCGGCGCTCTGTCAAGGCATAATACAGGCCGCAGCGCCCCCCTCCATTTCATGTTCATGAATTATTTGATGAACCGATTGACAGCGCGCAGGAAGTAGTAGTAGAATTTATCGTAGGATCTCGGACGCTTCACGCCCGAAATTCACCAGGATGAATTTTCGGAGGTTACAGATGCCTCACAGCGCGCTGGTGGTCAACATACAGCGGTTCTCCCTTCACGATGGACCGGGCGTCCGCACGACCATCTTTTTCAAGGGCTGCCCGCTGAATTGCCTCTGGTGCCACAACCCGGAGAGCCGCGACTTCCGACCCGAAACCATGTTCTACGCCGAACGCTGCGTCCATTGCGGGCGGTGCGACGCGGCCGCCCCGGTCGGGGGCGACGAGCGTTTGCGCTGCGACGCCTGTGCGTTCGACGCGCGGGTGATGGTCGGAACGCGCTACACCGCGGAAGCGCTCTTTGAAGCCGTGCTTCGGGACGAGGTGCTGTACGATTCGACGGGCGGCGGCGTCACGCTGTCGGGCGGCGAAGTCATGGCGCAGGACGGTGATTTCCTCCACGATCTTCTGACCCGCTTCAAAAAAAGGGGCATCCGCGCGGCCATCGACACCTGCGGCTTCGCGCCATGGGCCAATTTCGAGCGGATACTTCCCCTCGCAAGCCTCTTCCTCTACGACCTCAAGGCGCTGGACGCTGAAAAGCACCGGCTTCTCACCGGCGCGGACAACAAACTGATCCTTGACAATTTTCAAAGGCTCGCAAAGTCCGGGGCGGACATCCGCCTGCGCATCCCGGTGGTGCCCAGCGCCAACGCTGAAGAGGGCGAAATGCGCGCGCTGGCCCAATGGGCATACGGCGCGGCGGGCCCGGTTCCGGTACACCTTCTGCCCTACCACCGGGTGGGCAGCGACAAGGCGGAGCGTCTTGGCGTTCGCGCGCGGACATTCGACCCGCCTTCCAATGAGTTCATGGACAGAATTCGGGGGATTTTTCAGGGCGCGGGCTTTGACCGCGTTTCAATCGGCGGATAAGGAGGCGCATTGAAATGGAAGGGGCAGCGAAAGAAAGAGGCATGAACGAGCGCGTTCGCAAGCTGCGCGCCCGGAGCATGGCGACGGAGCCCGCGATCTGCATGGAGCGGGCGCTGATCGAGACCGAAACCTACAGGCAGAACGAAGGCCGCTTGTCGATCCCGGAGCTTCGGGCGCTGGCGCTGTACCGCTACATGGACAGCCGCACGCTGTACCTGGGCGAGGGCGAGTTGATCGTCGGCGAGAAGGCCTCCGGCCCTCAGAAAGCGCCCACGTTCCCGGAACTGTGCTGCCACACGGTGGAGGACATGCGCATCATGGATGCCCGGGAACTGATCTCGTTCAAGGTGTCCGAGAGCGCGCTCAAAGACCAGGCGGATACGGTGATCCCCTACTGGCAGGGCCGTTCCATCCGGGAAAAGCTGCTCGCTTCCATGACCGACGAGTGGAAGGACTGCTACGCCGCGGGCATCTTCACCGAGTTCATGGAGCAGCGCGGCCCCGGCCACACGGTGGGCTCGAACAAAATCTACGAAAAGGGCTTTCTGGACTACAAGGACGAAATCAGGGCGGCGCTTGACGCGCTCGATCCGCTGAGCGACCTGAACGCGCAGAAAAAAGCCGAGCAGCTTCGCGCGATGGACATCGCCTGCGACGCCGTGATCCGCCTCGGCGCCCGCTATGAGGCGCTCGCCCGGGCGATGGCCGAGAAGGAAAAAGACCCCGCCCGCAAGGCGGAGCTATTTCAGATCGCCGAAAACTGCGCCGTCGTTCCCGCCCACGCACCGAAGACCTACTGGCAGGCGATCCAGATGTACTGGTTCGTCCACCTGGGCGTGACCACCGAGCTGAACCCCTGGGATGCCTACAGCCCCGGGCGGCTGGATCAGCACCTGTACCCGTTCTACAAATCGGGCCTTGCGGACGGCAGCCTTGACGACGCGCGCGCGCTGGAGCTGCTCGAAAGCCTGTGGGTCAAGTTCAACAACCAGCCCGCGCCGCCCAAGGTGGGCGTGACGCTCAAGGAGAGCGGCACCTACACCGACTTTGCCAACATCAACACCGGCGGCATCGCGCCCGACGGCTCCGACGGCGTGAACCCGGTCAGCTACCTGATCCTCGACTGCATGGACGAGATGCAGCTTCTGCAGCCCTCCTCCAACGTGCAGATCTCCAAAAAGACGCCGCGCCACTTCCTGAAGCGCGCCTGCGAGGTGTCCCGCGAGGGCTGGGGCCAGCCCGCCTTCTACAACACCGAGGCCATCGTGCAGGAGCTGATGAACGCCGGAAAGACCCTGGAGGACGCCCGCAAGGGCGGCACCAGCGGCTGCGTGGAGACCGGCGCCTTCGGCAACGAGGCCTACATCCTGACCGGCTACTTCAACATCCCGAAAGTTCTCGAACTGACGCTGAACAACGGTGTGGACCCGCGCACCGGCAGGCAGCTGGGGCTGAAACTGGGCTGCGCCGAGGATTTTTCGGACTTTGAGTCCCTCTACGCCGCATTTGAAAAGCAGATGGCGCATTTCATCGACGTGAAAGTGCGCGGCTCCAACGTGATCGAGCAGATCTATGCCCGCTACATGCCTGCGCCGTTTCTGTCGGTCATTACCAACGACTGCATCGAAAAGGGCATGGACTACAACGAGGGCGGCGCGCGCTACAACACCAGCTACATTCAGGGCGTGGGCATCGGCACCATCACCGACTGCCTCGCGGCCATCAAGCTGCACGTCTACGAAAAGAACACCTTCACGATGGCGCAGCTGATGGAAGCGCTCTCCAAAGACTTTGAAGGAAGCGACTGGCTCCACGCGCAGGTCACAAACCGCGCGCCCAAGTACGGCAACGACGACGACTACGCCGACGACCTGATGCGCCGCGTGTTCAAAAGCTACCTGACCGAGGTCACCGGCCGCAAAAACACCCGCGGCGGCGAATACCGCGTCAACATGCTGCCCACCACCTGCCACGTCTACTTCGGCGAGGTCATGGGCGCTTCCGCCAATGGCAGGAAGGCCGGGCGTCCACTGTCCGAAGGCATTTCCCCCACCCAGGGCGCGGACACCCGCGGGCCTTCCGCGGCGATCCGCTCCGCCGCGAAGATGGACCACCTGATGACCGGCGGCACGCTCCTGAACCAGAAGTTCACGCCCCCGGTGGTCGCGGGCGAGGCGGGGCTTGACCACATGGCCGACCTCGTGCGCGCCTATTTCGACCTGGATGGCCACCACATCCAGTTCAACGTGATCGACCGCGAAACGCTCCGGGAGGCGCAGAAAAACCCGGATGAGTACCGGGACCTGATCGTCCGCGTGGCGGGCTACTCCGACTACTTCAGGAACCTAAGCCGCGCGCTGCAGGACGAGATCATCGACCGAACCGAGCAGAGCTTCTGAGCATGTAAAGCCAAAGAGGCTTTCATAAAGCGATTTGGAGGGGTATTCAGTGAGCAACGCATTCTTCTTCATGGAACAGCCCAAGAACGAGCCCGTGAAGGGATACCTGCCCGGAAGCGCCGAGCGCGCCTCCCTGAAGGCGGAACTGAGCCGACAGGCGGCCTGTGAGGTCGAAATCCCGCTGATCATCGGCGGCGTAGAGATCAAGACCGGCACGCTCGGCACGATTCGCATCCCCCACGACCACCGGCATGTCCTCGCAAGCTTCCACAACGCCGGCGAAGCCGAGCTGAAGGCCGCCATCAAGGCCGCCGGCGCGGCGAAGGAAGCCTGGGCCGCGATGCCCTGGGAACACCGGGCGTCGATTTTCCTGAAGGCCGCGGACCTGCTCGCCGGCCCCTGGCGCGACAAAATCAACGCCGCCACCATGCTGGGTCAGAGTAAGACCTGCTATCAGGCCGAGATCGACTCCGCCTGCGAGCTTGCGGACTTCCTCCGCTTCAACGTCTACTACGCGCAGGAGATCATGAAGCAGCAGCCGAATTCTACCGCCGCCGTGTGGAACCGCATGGAATACCGCCCCCTCGACGGCTTCGTCGTGGCGGTGTCGCCTTTTAACTTTACCTCAATCGGCGGCAACCTCTGCACCGCGCCGGCGATTCTGGGCAATACCGTCCTCTGGAAGCCGGCCTCCACGGCGGTTCTCTCCAACTACTACTTCATGAAGCTTCTGGAGGAAGCGGGGCTGCCGGCGGGCGTGATCAACTTCATCCCCTGCCGCGGCACCGATCTTTCCAAGTACGTGCTGACCGACCCCGACATGGCGGGCTTCCACTTCACCGGCTCCACCGATGTGTTCAGCGGCGTGTGGAAGCTGGTGGGCGACAACCTGCGCACCTACAAAAACTACCCGCGCCTAGTTGGCGAGACCGGCGGCAAGGACTTTGTGTTCGCGCACCCGTCGGCGGATGAGGACGCCGTCGTCTCCGCGCTCATCCGCGGCGCCTTCGAGTATCAGGGGCAAAAGTGCTCCGCCGCGTCCCGCGCCTACATCCCGGAGAGCCTCTGGCCGTCCGTCAAAGAAAAGCTTCTGGCCGAGACCGCAAAGCTCAAGGTGGGCGACGTCTCAGACTTCACGAGCTTCATGGGCGCGGTGATCGACAGGAATTCATTTGACAACATCAAGGGTTACATCGACTACGCGGCCGCCTCGCCCGACGCGGAGGTGCTCACGGGCGGTTATGACGACGCCGTGGGCTACTTTGTCCGCCCCACGGTGATCCTCGCCAAGACGCCGGACTTCAAGACCATGGTGGAGGAGATCTTTGGGCCCGTGCTGACGCTGTACGTCTATCCGGACGCCGAGATCGATATAGCGCTCCAGCTGTGCGACACCGCCTCCCCCTATGCGCTAACCGGCGCGGTCTTCGCCCGTGACCGCGAGGCCATCGTGAAGATGGAAAAGGCGCTCTCCGGCACCGCCGGCAACTTCTACATCAACGACAAGCCCACCGGCGCGGTCATCGGCCAGCAGCCTTTCGGCGGCGCGCGCGCCTCCGGCACCAACGACAAGGCGGGCTCGATGCTCAACCTGTACCGCTGGATCAGCCCTCGCACCATCAAGGAAAACTTCCTGTCCGCGAAGGAGATTTCCTATCCGTTCATGAAGGAGTCCTGAGCCATGGATAAATCCTTTTACATCGGGAACCGCAAGGCGCTGTATCAGCGAATCCCCGGCGACGCGCTGATCGTATCCTTCTCCGGCGCGCCGCTTCGGCGCACCGCCGACGCGTTCCACGGCTTCTTCGCCAACCGCAACTTCGCGTACCTGACGGGCGTGGGCCTGCCGAATGCGCAGAAATTCGTGTTTCTCGCCGAGAAGCGGGCGGGCCGCGTGGAGGAGACCCTGTTCCTCCTGCCCCCGGACGCGCACCTCGAGCGCTGGAACGGCCGCCGTGTCAAGGCGGACGAGGCCCGCGCGCTTTCCGGCATCGAGTCCATCGCGTGGGTGGACGACTTTGCCGCCCGGTTCCACAAGCTCGCCATGAGCGGCACGTTTGAGAGCCTGTACCTCGACATCGACCGACTGAAGCCGGACGAACCGGATTCCGACGCCGACCGCTTCGCCGCCTTCACCGGGAAGGAGTACCCCTTCCTGACGGTGAAGAACCTGCTGCCGCACCTAAAGGCGCTTCGCACCATCAAAAAGCCCTGCGAGATCGACGCGATGCGAAAGGCCATGACCATCACCCGCGAGGGCATCCTGGACATGATGCGCTCCGTCCGCCCCGGCATGATGGAGTATGAACTGAAAGCGGTATACGACGCGGCGCTGACCCGAAACGGCGTCATCACCCCGGCCTTCCCGCCGATCATCTCCTCGGGCGCGAACAACTTCTGCATCCACTACGACGCCTACACCGGTTTTGTGAACGACGGCGACATGATCTTAAACGATGTCGGCGCGATCTGGGACAACGAATGCAACGACGTGTCCCGCGGCTGGCCGGTGAACGGGAAGTTCTCCCGCGAGCAGGAACTAATCTACACCTGCGCCTTCAACACC
>JAEZTD010000285.1 GCA_023443705.1 Bacillota bacterium
GGAACGGGATAGCGCCACCAGTACGCATATTGGTGGCGCTATCTATACCTTTGGTCAGTGCGCCGCTCGGAAATCCGTGAGGATTTCAGGCGCACGCAGGATTCCTTCCTTCGCATCGAAAAAACCAGAGGGTTTTTCGATGCCTTGAGGCACCCGGCATACGCCGGGTGCCCTTTTAGGAGCCGTTCAGAGAATGCCCAGGTGCTCAAGCAGGATTTTGAGGCCGATCAGGATCAGAATGACGCCGCCGGCGATCTCCGCCTTCTTCTGGAAGCGCGCGCCGAAGAAATTGCCAACCACCACGCCGCCAAAGGAGATGAGGAAGGTGGTCAGGCCGATGATTCCGCATGCGGCCGCGACGTTGACATTGAGGAAGGCCAGCGTAACGCCGATGGCCAGCGCGTCGATCGATGTGGCGATGGCCAGCATGAACAGACCCTTGATGTCCAGCGCGATGTCGCAGGCGGCGCCCTCGCCGCAGCCTTCCTTAAAGGAATCGTACAGGAACTTGCCGCCGATGAAGGAGAGAAGCCCAAAGGCGATCCAGTGGTCGTAGGCGGCGATCAGCCCCTGAAGCCCCAACCCGAGCAGCCAGCCGAGAAACGGCATCAGCGCCTGGAACGCGCCGAAGAAAAGCGCGATCACGGCGGCGTTTCCCCAGTGAATTTTTCGCATCGAAAGGCCTTTGCACACGGCCACCGCGAAGGCGTCCATGGACAGGCCGACGCCGATCAGCAGGATATCGATAAGTCCCAACCACATCAGTCCCTTGGTCGAAGATTCTTTTTATTGTACCATGCTACGCGGGGATGGTCAAGGAATATCCCGGGAAAACGCAGAAGCCCGGCGCATTCTGCGAAAAGACCTGGGGGTAGCGTGGACCGAACTATACGCGCCCCAAACTCCGGGGTACTCGCACGCGGACGGGGGGGCAAGCGCCGCCCCGTCCGCGTGTTCAGCGGGTCTTAGACCCGCACATCGCCGGCCTTGACTTCCGGCGCGCCTTCAAGCAACGGGTCGATCTCGTCCCGAATGAATTCATCCACCTGTGCTGCGGCGCGGCCGGTGTAGAGCTTCGGGTCCATCAGCGCTTCCAGCTGCGCCCGTTGGAGCGGGAAAGCCGGGTCGGAAGCGATGCGCTCCAGAAGATCGTTGTCCAGCCCCTCGGCGCGCACGCGCTTCGTGGCCTCGTGGGAATGGACGCGGATGCGCTCGTGCAGCGCCTGCCGATCGCCGCCCGCCTTGACCGATTCCATCAGGATGTCCTCGGTGGCCATGAAGGGCAGGTTTTCCATCAGGTTCTTTTCGATGATCTTCGGGTAGACCACGATGCCGCTCGAGACGTTGCAGACCAGTTCCAGCACCGCGTCTGTGGCGAGGAAGGCTTCCGGCAGGCTGAGCCTGCGGTTGGCGGAATCGTCCAGCGTGCGCTCAAACCACTGAGTCGCGGCGGTCATCGCCGTGTCCATCTCCAGCGCCATCACGTGGCGGCTGAGCGCGCAGATGCGCTCCGAGCGCATGGGGTTGCGCTTGTAGGCCATCGCGCTGGAGCCGATCTGCTCCTTGCCGAAGGGTTCCTCACACTCGTGGAAGGCCTGCAGAAGGCGGATGTCCTGGGCGAGCTTGTAGGCGCTCTGAGCGATGCCGCTGAGCACGGCCAGCACGCGGCTGTCGAGCTTCCTCGGGTACGTCTGGCCGCTCACCGGATAGACGGAATCAAGCCCCATCTTCTCCGCGATGCGCTTCTCAAGCGACAGCACCTTTTCCCCGTCGCCGTCAAAGAGCGCCATGAAGCTGGCCTGTGTGCCGGTGGTGCCCTTCGAGCCCAAAAGGCGGATTGTGGAAAGCGCGTGGTCGAGGTCCGCCACGTCCATCAGAAGGTCCTGCATCCACAGGCAGGCGCGCTTGCCCACCGTCACCGGCTGCGCCGGCTGCAGGTGGGTGAGCCCCAGCGTGGGCAGGTCCTTGTATTCAAGCGCGAAGGCGCGAAGGCGGCGGAGCGCCTCAAGGAGCTTGCCGCGGATCAGCATCAGCGCGTCTCGGAGGATCAGCGCGTCGGTGTTGTCGGTCACGTAGCAGGAGGTCGCGCCCAGGTGAAGGATCGCGCCGGCACCCTCGCCGCACTGGTCGGCGTAGGCGTGCACGTGGGCCATCACGTCGTGGCGCACCCGCTCCTCATAGGCCCGTGCAGCCGCGTAGTCGATGTCGGAGACGTGGGCCTTGAGCGCTTCTACTTGCGCGTCCGTGATCGGGAGCCCCAGCTCCTTTTCGGCCTCCGCCAGCGCCACCCAGAGCTTGCGCCAGGTGGTGAACTTGTTGTCCGGCGAGAACAGGTACAGCATCTCGCGGCTGGCGTAACGGCTGCCCAGCGGCGATTCGTAGGTGGGCTTTCTTTCCATATGATTCCCTCCAGGGTGTGGGTTTGGCAGGGCATTGCCAAAGCCGTCGGCAGAGGAACCTCATGCCGACGGCTTCAGCCATTTAAACCGTCCCCGATGGCATGACCCCGGGAACACTTTCGCGAACGATCGGGCTGCCGGAACCGTTGGGACTGCCTGCGCGGTTTCTTCTAGCGAAGGATGATCTGGTCGCGCTCCGCGCCTACGGACACGTAGGGGATCGGACAGCCCAGATGCTTTTCTAGGAACAGCACGTAGTCCTGGGCGGCCTTGGGCAAGGCCGAGAACTCCCGGACGGAGGTGATGTCGGTCTTCCAGCCGGGCAGCACCTCAAAGACCGGTTCGCAGGCGTCAAGTTCCGGCGTAAAGGGGAATTCGCCCGTCACCGCGCCGTTCAGGCGGTAGCCGACGCAGACCGGGATCTCGTCCAGATGGCTGAGCACGTCCATCTTGGTCAGGGCGATCTTGGTCGCCCCCTGAAGCGCGATGCCATGGCGGGTGGCCACGAGGTCCATCCACGCGATGCGCCGGGGACGGCCGGTGGCCGCGCCGTATTCGCCGCCTGCTTCGCGCAGGTTGGTGGCGATGTCGCCGGACAGCTCGCCCACGAAGGGGCCTTCGCCCACACAGGTGGAGTAGGCCTTCACCACGCCGACGACTTCGTCCAGCTTGATGGACGGGAGGCCGCCGCCGATGGGTGCGTAGGCCGCCAGCGGCGACGACGAAGACGAGAACGGGTAAATGCCGTAATCGATGTCGCGGAGCGCGCCGAGCTGCGCCTCAAACAGGATGCTCTTTCCGGCGGTCTGGGCCTCTTTGAGCACCTTGCCGGTATCGCAGATATGGGGGATCAGCGGCGCGCCGTAGGTCTCAATCCACGCCATCGTCTCCTCAAAGCTGATGGGCGGCTGGCCGTAGGCCTGGGAGAACACCGCATTTTTCCAGTCGATCAGCTTCTTCAGGTGGTGCCGGAGCGTCTCCGGGTACCTGAGGTCGCCCATCTGAATGGCTTTTTTCATGTACTTGTCGCCATAGATCGGGGAAATGCCGCGCAGCGTGGAGCCGTAGCTGTCCTTGCCCAGGCGCTGTTCCTCCAGCTTGTCCTGCAGCGGGTGGAAGGGGAGGACGATCATCGCGCGCTCCGAGATCCGAAGATTCTCCGGCGTGATCGAAACGCCGCGCTCGCGGAGCCGGCCGATTTCCTCGTTCAGGTGCTTGAGGTCGATGACCGTGCCGACGCCCAAGAGGTTCACCGTCTCCTTGCGGAAGATGCCCGAGGGCAGAAGGTTCAGCGCGGACTTGCCGTATTCATTGATGACCGTGTGGCCGGCGTTGTTGCCGCCCTGATAGCGGACGACGACTTCATAGCGGTCGGCCAGGTAGTCCACCATGCGGCCTTTGCCCTCGTCGCCCCAGTTGATGCCAACAATTGCGCAGATCGCCATGCAATTACCCTCCATTACGAACGATTACCGCGCATACGCCCGAGAACGTTCGGTGAATAACCGGAGTTTTCGGGTGTTTGCAAAGTATTATACCATTTTAGCGGCCTTTTTTCAAGCGGCATGAGGGTTGTAAACGAACCATTTCCGCGGCTTGTCTGGGTTTTAACGTGCCCGCCGCCACGCTTTCGCAACCGGCCCAACAAGGCAGAAAAAGCGCCGCCCCTTTGACCGGGCGGCGCAAGGGCATTGGGCGGCCGGCACGCCGCGGACGCGCGGCCGGCGGATCAATTTATGGTCAGCAGTCCAAGCGATTTTCGAAGCAGTCTGCCGATTCCGATTTTTCAATGCGCTCGTCGACGAATTTGCCCTCGATGATGGGCTGACTGTCGACGGTTTCGCGGGTTTCCGCGCGGCCGAGCGAGCGCAGCCAGAACAGCGCTCGAACCAGAAAGATCAGCAAAAACAGCGCGGGTACCGCGAACATCCACACAAAGGGCGCGATAAAGAACAGCATGCGCTCACCTCCTCCCACTTATTATACCACGTTCGGGCGAAAAGATCAAAACGGCGGGCGGGAGAGAAGCTGCTGCGCCGCGTACAGCGCGGCGAGGTGCGCCGGATAGAAGAAATAGAAAAACCACTTGGGCAGTTTGAGGTTCGTCCGGGTGGGCAGATAGATCAGCGGCAGCGCCAGAACCGCGAAGGTCTGAGTGCTGAAGGACAGGGAGCCGACCTTGTAGCCGCCGCCCCCAGAGACGCCCCACCACAGCATGAAGCCCAAAATCCAGGCAAAGGACGCGCCCGGATGCTCCAGAAACGCATAAAACAACAGCATCAGGGCGATGCCGCGCCAGCCGTAGTCCAGGTACCCCTGAAAGAACAGAATGACCCCGGCGAAAACCGCCGCCAGCGCGTAGCGCTTGTCCTTGAAGCACCAGATCAGAAGCATGCCCGCCATCAGAGATACGAGGATGCTGGGGCGGTTCCAGCTCATAAGATACCAGCTGACGGCGCTCATCAGCGGATCGGCGGAAAACACGATCGCATCCATCGCCGGGGTGGTGTGGTTGAGCCCCAGCGCGTAGAGCGGCTGCGTGACGAGCGCGAGCAGCAGCATGCGCAGCATATACCGGCGCATGTCGCGGGTATACACGCAGCCCACGGCCAGCGAATACGCGAAGATGGGGAAGGCGATGCGCCCGATCACACGCAGGATCGGGTATTGCGGCAGGATCGCCGCGCCCATATGGTCAATCGCCATTGTAATGATCGCGACCAACTTTAAAAAACCGGTATCCGTGTTGAGCCGGACGTTTCGACCGCCTGCCATCCAATCACCTTCGCATGAAAGATTGCTTGCAACCATTATAGGCGATTTCCCCTTCCGGCGCAACGGGAAGGTTCCGGAAGCGCGGCAGAAACAAAAAGGCACCCGCCCACGGCGGATGGAGTATTCTCAAATAATAAGCAGAGCTACAGAGGAGAAATATGAGATGGAGGAAAATGCAAACCGTTGCCTTTTCGGGTGCATCGGGGGTCGCGGCCCCCGTATAAAGGCAGCCGAAGGGCGACATGCGCGGCCGCAGACTGCACACCGGTTGTTGTGCTGGTCCGGCCGTGAATCGAAGATTCTCAGGACCAGCACCAGGATGTCAAAAGACGCAGAATTTTGACGGCCAAAAAGGCACCCGCCAACGGCGGATGCCTTAGAACCCGGTTTGATTACTTGCCAAGGGCAGCCTTCGCGGTATCGCACAGCTTCGCGAAGCCGGCCGCATCGTGGATCGCCAGATCGGACAGGATCTTGCGGTTGACCACAACGCCGCTCTTCTTGAGGCCGTCGATCATGCGGGAATAGCTCAGGCCGTTGACGCGGGCGCCCGCGTTGATGCGCGCGATCCACAGGCGGCGGAAGTCGCGCTTCTTGAGCTTACGGCCGATGTACGCATAGCGCAGGGAGCGGCGAACCTGCTCGCTGGCGGCGCGGTACTGCTTGGAACGGGCGCCGAAGTAGCCCTTCGACAGCCGGAACACTTTGCGACGTTTCTTCAGGGCGTTGACAGCCCTCTTTACTCTAGCCATTTGGATTCGCCTCCTTACTTATACGGAATGAGTTTTTTCATGACCTTGGCTTCGCCGCCGAACACCAGGGCAGCCTTGCGCAGGTTGCGCGTGCGCTTGGTGGGTTTCTTGGTCAGGATATGGCGCTTGAACGCCTGCGAACGCTTGATCTTGCCGGACTTCGTCAGCTTGAAGCGCTTCGCTGCGCCGCGGTGGGTCTTCTGCTTGGGCATGGGAACTCCTCCTCTCGTTCAGTGCATCATTTCGCGGAATAACTTGTGTTAATCCGTAACGCGCGGGGCAAGGATCATGATCATATTGCGCCCTTCGAGCATCGGCTGACGCTCGATGATGGCGTGCTCCTTGATCCGCTCGGCGAAACTCCTCATCACCTGAAGGCCGATTTCCGAATGGGTGATCTGGCGGCCACGGAAACGGATGTTTACCTTGACCTTGTCACCTTCCTGAAGGAACTTCACCGCGTTTCGGAACTTGACGTCGACGTCGTGGTCCTCGATGGTCGCGGAGAGGCGAACCTCCTTGATGGTGATGACCTTTTGATTCTTGCGAATCTCACGTTCACGCTTGGACTGTTCAAAGCGGTATTTGCCGTAATCCATCAGCTTGCACACCGGCGGCTTGCCCTGCGGCGCAATCTTGACCAGATCGAGCTGGCGTTCTTCAGCGAGCTCCATTGCCTGCCGGGTCAGCATTACGCCAAGCATTTCGCCGTTCTGATCGATCAAACGTACCTCGCGGTCGCGGATCTCCTCATTAATCATCAGATCGTTGTTGATACCCATGCACCTCCCAAATCGGTTCAAAGTAAAAATGAAGCGGGCCTTCGCAAAAGCAAACGCCCGCACACAAAACAATTGTTCCATGCAAACCCGCGCTGGCGTTGCCGCCGGGTGAGAAGCGAGCGCTTCTGCTTTATCAAAAGTATTGTATCATGCGCGGGCGCCCTCGTCAATGAAGAACTTAAAAATTTACAGCGCATAAAGGTGGAGGGTGCGTGAAGTCAGGCGTATTGACTTTGGCCCGCCGCTTGATACAATAAAGGAAACTGGAGGTGTGCGATGGTCTATCGTGATGTCTGCAAGGCGGTTTTTATCGAGCGGATCAACCGTTTTGTAGCGCGGGTTGAGGTGGATGGACAGGACGAACTGTGCCACGTCAAGAACACGGGCAGGTGCCGGGAACTGTTCATCCCCGGCGCTTCATGCCATGTTCAAAGGTTTACTCCGGGACAACGAAAGACAGCGCTCGATCTCATCGCCGTTTGGAAGGGCGAGCGCCTTGTCAACGTGGACAGCCAGGCACCCAACCGGGTGTTCCGGGAGTGGGTCGGGGGCGGCGGCTTTTTGCCGGGCGCTGCGCGCGTTCGTCCGGAGTTTACGTACCGAAATTCCCGGCTTGACTTTCTGATCGAGTCAAACGGGCGCAGGGCGCTGGTGGAGGTCAAGGGCGTGACGTTGGAGGAGGGTGGAATCGCGCTGTTCCCGGACGCACCCACCGAGCGGGGTGTGAAGCACCTGCGCGAATTGGCGGCGTGCCGCGAAGATGGATTCGACGCCCACGTGGTGTTTGTAATCCAGATGGCGGGCGTGGATTTCTTTGCGCCCAACGCCCGGACGCACCCGGCGTTTGCCGAGGCGCTCGGCGCGGCCCGGGCGGCGGGGGTCGGCGTGCATGCCGTCGATTGCGCCGTGACGCCAAACAGTCTGACAATCAAATCCGCTGTGGAGGTGCGGCTGTGAGGCTCTTCATCGCTTTCTGTTTTGATGAACGGACAAAGGACGCGCTTACGGCCGTCCAGCGCCGGCTTTCTGATTGCACTTCAGGCAGATTCACCGAAAGGGAGAACCTGCACCTGACGCTCGCGTTTCTCGGCGAGGTGGGGGACGACGCCGCGGCGAGGCGCACCATTGACGAGCGCTTTTGTGCGCCCGTTCGGCTGGAGTTTGACCGCATAGGAACCTTCCGGCGCGATTTGTACTGGGTGGGCGTGAAGCCCGACCCCATCCTGGACGCTCTGTATGCCGGGCTCGTCGCCGATCTCAGGCGCGCGGGGCTTTCCGGGGACTGGCATGAGAGGCTGACGCCCCACATCACGCTGGGGCGGGAGGTTCGGGTGCGCGAACAGCCCGATCTCGCCTTTGAGCCCTTCGCGATGACTGCCCGCCGCTTGAGCCTGATGAAGTCCGAGCGGATCGCGGGGCGGCTGACCTATACGGAAATTTACGGAAAGAGCGCCCAATAGACACTCACGAAATATTGTTCACGCCGGAACCCTTGACAGCGCCGTGGAATATTAGTATATTAGAATTGTCTAATATAAAAAGGCGGTGCGCGATGGGAATTTTGAGGAAGAAGGCGATTGTTTTAGACGGGTGCGTGGCGTGCGGCTGCTGCGAGAAGAGCTGCCCGCTGGGCGCGATCCGGGTACACAAGGGGCTGTACGCGGTGGTGGAC
>JAEZTD010000287.1 GCA_023443705.1 Bacillota bacterium
GGAACGGGATAGCGCCACCAGTACGCATATTGGTGGCGCTATCTATACCTTGGGTCAGTGCGCCGCTCGGAAATCCGTGAGGATTTCAGGCGCACGCAGGATTCCTTCCTTCGCATCGAAAAAACCACAGGGTTTTTCGATGCCTTGAGGAAGGCTTTCGGGCCTTCCTTTTTGTTGCGCCCGCTTTTCGGCCATGTTATAATGTACGGTGGATTGATATAGCGAGGTGGGAGCATGGAAAAGATCCGGACGACCGTCCGCATTGCCGGCAAGGACTACGCGATGGCCAGCTACGACAGCGAGGCCCATGTGCAGCGCGTGGCCCGTTACGTTGACCGGAAGATGACCGAACTTGGGCTTTCGGTGCGTCTGCCGCCGCTTCAGCTGGCGGTGCTCACCGCGCTCAACGTGACCGACGACATGCTCAAGGCACACGACGAGATCAACCGCCTGCGCAGGGAGCTGGGCGAATTGCGCGCGGAGTACGAAGCGCTTAAGAATAAGCTCGGCGCGGCAACGGAGGACTGACGCGGGGATGGCGAACAAAACGGAGGCCGAACCCCGCTGGAAAATGGAGCTTCTTGCGCCGGCGGGCGATATGGACGCGCTGGCCGCCGCGATAAGCGCCGGCGCGGATGCGGTGTACCTGGGAGGCAAGGCGCTCTCCGCCCGAAAAAACGCGGGAAATTTTGACGGCGAAGGCCTTCTGCGCGCGGCCGACACCTGCCATGAGCGCGCGCGCCGCCTGTACGTGACGGTCAACACGCTGATCCGGGACGACGAGTTTTTGCTTCTTGAAGAACTGGCGGGGCAGATGGCGCGGGCGGGGGTGGACGCGGCCATCGTACAGGACCTCGGCGTGGCCGAGGCGCTTCGCCGGATGCTGCCGGATCTTCCGCTGCACGCGTCAACCCAAATGGCGATCCACAACCGGCAGGGCGTGGACTTTCTCCGGGAAAGCGGCTTTGCGCGGGTGGTGCTGGCGCGCGAGATGGATTACGGCGAAATCGCCGATTGCGCGAACCGGGGCCTGGAGACGGAGGTCTTTGTCCACGGCGCGCTGTGCGTCGCCTGCTCCGGGCAATGCCTGATGTCCAGCGTCATCGGCGGGCGCAGCGGCAACCGGGGGCTTTGCGCCCAGCCGTGCCGCCTGCCCTATGTGCTGGAAGGGCCTTCCGCGCGGGCGGAAGGCGCGCTGATCTCTACAAAGGACTTGAACCAGCTGGCAAACCTCGGCCGCCTGCGGGAGGCCGGCGTCTCGAGCCTGAAGATCGAGGGGCGGCTCAAAGGTCCGGAGTACGTCGGCCAGGTGACGGCGGCCTACCGCCGGGCGCTGGATGCTGAGGGTGCGAACTGTTTTTCGGATGCGGACGCACTGCGCAGCGTGTTCAACCGAGGATACACTTCCGGCTATGGGCCGGGTCTTGTTGACCGGGAACTGATCGAGGACCAGTCCGAAAGGCATGTGGAAGGGCAGGGCAGAAGCCCGGTGGTGCCGAGGCCGATTGCGATACGCGCGGTGCTCTCGGCGATAACCGGCATGCCGCTCTCGCTGACCGTGGCGGACGGCGAGGACGCGGCCCGCGTAGAGGGCGATGTCGTCCAGCCCGCCCAGTCCCGCCCGTCGGACGAGGCGCGGCTGACCGCCCAGCTTCAAAAGACCGGCGGAACCCCCTACGAATTCTCGGACATTGAGGTCACGCTGTCGGCCGATGCCTTTGTGCCGGTGTCGGCGGTCAACGACCTGCGCCGAAGGGCCTTGGAGGAACTGGGCGCGAAGCGCGCGATGAGAAGGCGCGGCTGCGCACCGTCGGCGAATCCGCTGCCCGGAATCCCTGTCATGGCACATGTCAATGCGGCCCCACGACTGGTGGTCGAATCCCCTGACGCGGCGCTTCTCGAACAGGCGCTGGGCTGGGGCGCGGATGAAATCGCTTTCAGCCCTGGCGATGTGACGGCTTCGGGCCTCGCCCGCGCACCGAAAGCGCCCTTTACCCTCGTCCTGCCGCCCACGCTGAACGGCGATGACCTCGCCGCCCTCGCGCAGTGGGCGAACGAAAATGAGCGCGTGACCGGGGTGCTCTTGAGCAACCCGGCGCACCTTTCAATAAAATGGCGTGCGATGCCTCGGCTGGACGCGCCGATGAACCTGATGAACAGCTTCGCCGCCTCGCGGTTCGGCCTCCCGTATACGCCGTCGGTCGAACTGACGGCAAAAGAGATCGCCCGCCTCGGCGGCGAAAAGGAGCTTGTCGTCTACGGGCGGCTGACGCTGATGCGGCTTCGCCATTGCCCGGTCCGGGCGCGGCTGGGCGGGCGGCACGACGCTTGCAGGCTCTGCGACGAAAAACCGCAGGCAGGGCTCGAGGCGCACAACCTCACCGACCGCAAGGGCGCGCGCTTTCCGATGCGGCGGCTGAAAACGCCCTCCGGCTGCGTCGTGGAGCTTGAAAACAGCGTGCCGCTGTCTCTTCTCCGAAATGCGGGGAGGATTCCGCCCGCGTCCAGGTGGCGCGTACGCCTGACGGACGAGGGCACGCTTTCGGAGGCCGTCGTCCGGCTGCATCGCGCGGCCATCGACGGTGCCGACGTAAAGGCGCTGCCGGATTGGAA
>JAEZTD010000336.1 GCA_023443705.1 Bacillota bacterium
GTCTACGACCTGGCCAACCGCACGAAGAAGTACACCGATGAGGAAATGATGTCCATCGCCCAGATGTTCCTGGATTGGCAGGCGAAGGGCTATTTCGGCCAGAACATCGCCTCACTGGATTCCGCGACCGAGCAGCTTCTCTTCTCCACCGGCAAGTCCCCGATGATCGCCATCGGCACCTGGCAGCCGGAGAACATCGTCATGAATAACCCGGACCTCCTGGACAAGGTGGAGGTCGTCTGGTTCCCCTACTTTGACGAGCATCCGGAATTGGCCAGCGGCAACATGGGCGGCCCCAACGAGGGCCTGTGCATCACCAAGAAGGACCCGGACACCACCGCCGCCACCGTCGCGCTGCTCAAGCACCTGACCAGTGCCGAGACCGTGTCGAAGATGTGGGAATCCGCGCCCTACACCCCCTTTGCCATCACCACCGCCAAGCAGCCGGACAGCATGAACGCCCTCACCAAGCGCGCGCTCAAGCTCATCACCGAGGAGAAGCCCGTGCTGATGCAGGAAATCGACCAGTACGACGAGATCGCCGGCCTGCAGGACGCATTGCGCAATGCCTATGCGGGCATGATGGCGGGCGGCACCGCCGAGGAAGCCATGAAAAAGGTTCAGGACGAGATCGACAACTACATTCCGTAGTTTGTCCCAGGGAGATCGGGAGGCGGCGGCCAACGCCGCCTCCCGGCGAATGGAGGGAAGCGCGTGCGCATTCAAAAAGCGCTCCGGAAAGGTTTCGTGCCGGCTCTTATGGTACTGCCGTCGATGGCGCTGATCGCGATCATATTCTTTTATCCCATCGTAGATACGATCAAACTTTCGTTTTTCAAGTGGAACGGGATTTTGCAGAGCGCGCCCAAGTACATCGGCTTCAAAAACTATGAGGTCATGTTCCGGGACGAGGCGTTCTGGACGTCCATCAAAAACGTGGGGCTTTTCCTTTTGCAGGGCGTGTTCGTCCAGGGACCGATCGCCTTCATACTGGCCCTGTTCATCTCCAAGAAGATCCGGGGTATCCGCTACTATAAGTTCACCTACTTCCTGCCGGTCGTCATTCCGCTGACCGCCATCGGCATCATGTGGAAGTTCGTGCTGAACCCCAACTGGGGCCTGATCAACGCCGCGATCCGGACGTTCAACCCCGCCTTCAACGTGGACTTCATCGGAAATCCCGACATCGCCATGTATTCCGTCGTGATGGTGAGCGCATGGGTATATGTGGGGCTGAACATGATCATCTTCTCGGCGGGGCTTACGTCGATCCCGTCCGACCTTTATGAGTCGGCCGAGATCGATGGCGCGACTGGCATCCGAAAGATCGGATACATCACGCTGCCGATGATGATGGAGAGCATCAAGGTCTACATCATCCTGATGATTACCGGCTCCCTGAAAACGTTTGACCTGGTCTTTGTCATGACGCGGGGCGGCCCCAATGAGGCCACGATGGTGCCGGCGCTGTTCATGTACCTGGAGACCTTCTCCTATACCAAATTCGGCTATGGCGCGACGATCGCGACCTTCATCCTCGTGACGGGACTCATTGGCAGCCTGATCGCCAACAAGTACCTGTTCACGCGGGAGTAGGAGGGCACATGAAAAAGGCGTTCAAATACATTTTGGCATTTATCTGGAGCATGGTCAATCTGATCCCGCTGATCGTGGTGGTGCTCGGGTCTTTCAAGAACACCGCGGGGATCTACCTGGGTCCATTCGTGCTGCCGGAGAGCTGGAATTTTACCAACTACGACACGGCGCTACTGCGCGCAAACGTGCTGAACGGCATCGGGAATTCGTTCCTGTATGCGGTCCTGTCGGTGACCGCCATCGTACTTCTGGCATCCATGGCAGGGTACGTATTATCCCGCCACCACGGCAGGCTGATCAGCGGCGTATACATCTACTTCGTGCTGGCGTCCTGGTGCCTGTGCAGGCAACGTTCATCCCGCTGGTCGCCACGGTGGCCAAGCTGGGCGGGCAGAACAGCGTGTTGACAATGATCATCATCTATGTTACCTTCAACCTGCCGCTTTCGATCCTACTGATCACCGGCTACATGAAGGGCGTGTCCCGCGAGATCGACGAGGCCGCCCGGATTGACGGCTGCGGGGCGTTTCGGACGTTTGCCAGCATCATCGCGCCGATTTCGGTGCCCGCGCTGGCCACCGCAGGGATCCTGGCGTTCATCAACGTCTACAACGACCTGATCTTCGCCAACCTCTTCGTCTCCAATGCGGCGCGCCAGACAGTGACGCAGGTCATCAATGGATTTTCGGCGCAGTACAACTCCGACATGGGCGCAACGTTCGCGGCGCTGGTCGTGGCGATCCTGCCAATGATTATCGTGTTCATGTGCTTTCAGGAGAAGGTCATCGACGGCCTCTCCACCGGCGCCGTAAAGGGGTAAACCAATGCGCAGAATCGGCGGCCTATCGCTCAGAAGCCGGATGCATCTCATGATCTCCAGCGTCATGGTGCTTATGATCGCAGCGCTTCTCATCAGTTTCGCGCTGTATTCAGGTGCGCGACTCGTCGAGCAGGCGATTGAAAACGCCGGTCAGAAACTATCGATCATCGCGCAAAAACTGGATATGATGACCAAGAACGTCGAGGACACCGCCGTGTTCGTTTTGACAAACGACGACGTGCAGGCGTGGCTTTCCCACACCAACCGGGAGGCGGGCGCACTCCCACCTTCGCCGGTGCCGGTGGCCAGTTACCTGTACACGATGGTGCGCATGGAGTACATCACAAACATCGTCATCCACCCTGCCAACCGCGAAAAGGCCCGCTACGCGCTGCTCAGCTACGATGACCCGGGTGAAGCGCAGTTCATTCAGGACTTCTTTGCCGACTCCCCTCTAAGCCGCTGGCAGATGAACAAAGGGATGCGCTTTGTGCAGGGCTCCCAGCTCTCCGCCGGCAAGAGCCCCTACATGCTGTCCTACACACAGAAGGTCTACGACAAGTGGACGATGGAGGCGCTGGGCGCGGTGACCATCATGACCAGCGAATCGCTTGTTTCGGCGCTCTACGGAGACATCCCGCTGGGTGTGAGCGGCTGGTTCGCCGCGCTCGACGGGGAGGGCAACGTCGTCTCCTGCCAAGACAAGTCCATGCTTGGCCTAAGCCGAGCGGAGTTCCTGGGCGTGAAGGCGGGCGCGGAGCGGCACGTAAACCTGAACGGGGTAGACTGCCTTTTGCTGACGCTGCCATACGACCGGCTGGGCTGGACGCTGGTGGGCGTGGTGCCGGTTGTGGAGATCACCGGCGCCAACCGGATGCTGTTCCTTTTCACGCTGGTGATCGGCATCATTGCGCTGATGCTGGCACTGGCGGTTTCCGGCATCCTGGCTTCGCGCATGTCCAGGCCCATCCTGAAACTCAAGGAGCTGATGATCGCGGCGGGCACCGGCGACCGCAGCATGGCGATCCCGCTGGATCGCAGGGACGAGATCGGCGACCTCAACCGCGCATTCGTCGGAATGCTCCAGGAGACGGACGAGCTCAACCGCCGCGTGATCGACGAACACAACAAGCAGAAAGAGGCCGAACTGTCGCTCCTCCTTTCCCAGCTCAGCCCGCACTTTCTGTACAACTCTCTGGAGTGCATCTGCGGCCTCGCGGCGCTGGAGCAGAATCAGGACGTTATCGAGGCCACGACGGAACTGGCCTGCTTCTACCGCAGCGTGTTTTCTGGCAAAGGGAAGCTGACCAGCGTGGCGGGCGAGCTGGGCATGGCGCGGCGCTACTTCAACATCATCAGATTCCGCTACCCCGGCAAGCTGGAGTATGACATCGACTGCGACCCGAACGCCTCGGAGAAGCTGATTGTGAAGCTGGCGCTCCAGCCCGTCATTGAAAACGCCATCATCCACGGCCTCCGGAACAGCCGCAATCCCTGGAAGGTCGAGATTCGCGCACACCTGGTGGGCGAAACCGTATCGATCAGCGTGTGGGACAACGGCGTGGGCATGGACGCCGATACAATCCGCGCCATCTTCTCCGAGAGCGGGGCGCCGTCCTCCCGGGCGCACTTCGGGCTGCGCGCCACCAACGAACGGATCCACCTGATCTGCGGGGAAGCTTACGGCCTCACGGTCTACTCCAACCCCGGCGAGGGCACCATGATCGTGGCCAGCTTTCCCGGCGACCTGAAGGAGGGAAGCGCGGATGTATAGGGTGCTGCTGGTGGACGACGAGTTCTACGTGCGGGCGATGCTGCGCCGGATCATTTCCTGGGAGGACCTGGGGTTTGAGATCGTCGGCGAGGCGGAAAACGGCGAGGAAGCGCTGGAAAAAGTCGAGGCGTGCGTACCGGACCTGGTCATCGCCGACATCGAAATGCCCTTTATTGACGGGCTGGAGCTGGCCCGGCGGCTCAACGAGATCCGTCCGTCCCTCAAAATCCTGTTCCTCACCTGCTATGACCGATTTGACTACGCGCGCAAGGCTATTCAGTACGGCGTGGACGACTACCTGCTCAAGCCCATCCTGCCGGACGAACTGACCAGGGGGCTGAACTCGGTCCGAGAGAAGCTGGACGCCCGGACGCGGGACATCAACCAATCGGTCGCCAGCATCAGCGCGCTGAGCGTATTGCGCGAGGCCTTCTTAAAGCGCCTGCGCGCACGGGACTGCGAGGGCATTGGGCAGTTCCTGACCGACACTTCGCGCAGCGTGGAGAAAAAGAACCTGCTCTGCTCCCGCGAGGCGATCCAGAAGATCCTGTTGGACGCGCTGGAGGAGCACTGCCAGGAAACGGGCATCGCCTTTGAAAAACCGGAGACGGCTGACTTTGACGACCTGGCGCGGCTGGCGCTGGAAAAGGCCTGCGGCTGTGGCGAGGGTGCGGCGCGGCAGGATGAGGTGGTCCGGGGCGTACAGAACTACATCGCATCCCACTTGGGTGATCCGGGGCTGACGCTTTCCTCGATCGCGCAGGGCGTATACATGAACCCCAGCTACCTGAGCCGGTTGTACAACCAGACAACCGGCGAGTGCATCTCCACCTACATCCGCGACGCGCGGCTGTCCCGGGGGCTGAAGCTGATCGAGAACGGCGCGGCCAACGTGGAGCGCGTCGCGGAGGAGGTCGGTTTTAGGAACGCGGGCTACTTCAGCCGGTGCTTCAAGGAGCGGTATGGCGTATCCCCCACCGACATCATGTTGAGGAGGACGGACAAATGACGGAAAAACAACAGGCGGCACAGCGGGAGATTCTGAACCGGGTGGAGGAGGTCATCGCCCGCGGGCCGTTTACGGACACCTGGGCGTCGCTGTGCGAATATCAGCCCCCCAAATGGTACCAGGACGCAAAATTCGGCATCTTCGTCCATTGGGGCGTGTATGCCGTCCCTGCGTTTGGCAACGAATGGTACCCCCGGCACATGTACATCGAAGGAACGCCGGAGTTCAGCCACCACACGAAGACCTACGGACGCCAGAAGGATTTCGGCTACAAGGACTTTATCCCGCTGTTCAAGGCGGAAAAGTTTGACGCCGCCGAATGGATGCAGCTTTTTGAGGACGCGGGCGCGAAGTACGTAATGCCCGTGGCCGAGCACCACGACGGTTTTCAGATGTACAAAAGCGTATTGTCCCACTGGAACGCCGCCGAAATGGGGCCCAAGCGCGACGTGCTGGGCGAGCTCAAGCGGGAGGCGGAGGCGCGCGGAATGATGTTCTGCGCGTCCGATCACCGGGCGGAGCACTGCTGGTTTTTCAACGGCGGGCTGAACTTCGATTCGGATGTTCCGGAGAATCCCGATTTCTACGACCTGCAGGTACCCTACGAGGAGTCCCAGCGCGCCAAGCACGACCTGTACGCGCCGGTGCCGCCCGCAGCGCACCTTGACAACTGGCTGGCCAGGCTCTGCGAGCTCGTGGACAACTACCAGCCGAAGGTCGTCTGGTTCGACTGGTGGATCCAGCAGGTGGCCTTCAGGCCCTACCTTCGGAAGTTCGCCGCCTACTACTACAACCGCGCCGCCGAATGGGGCGAAGGGGTGGCGATCAACTACAAGTACGCCTCTTACATGTTGGGCAGCGCCGTCTTCGACGTGGAGCGCGGGCAGCTCGAGGCCATCCGGCCGCGGCTCTGGCAGACGGATACCGCCATCGCCAAGAACTCCTGGGGCTATACGGAAAACAGCGATTTCAAGAACCCTGCGGACATCGTGGGCGACCTCGTCGACATCGTCAGCAAGAACGGCGTGCTGCTCTTAAACGTCGGGCCCCGCGCGGACGGCACGATTACCGACGAGGATCGGCACGTGCTGCTTGAGATCGGCAAGTGGCTCAAGATCAACGGCGAGGGTATCTACGGCACGCGCCCATGGATTCGCTCCGGCGAAGGCCCGACAAAGATCAAGGAGGGCGCCTTCTCCGATACCGACCGCGAGCCCTTCACCCCGGAGGACATCCGCTACACCTATAAGCCTGGAAAGATCTACGCGTTTTGCATGAAGCGCCCCTCCGACGGCGTCGTGCGGCTGAATGCGCTGGCGCGCTGCTTTGAGGATGACGCGGACTATGACGTCAAGAGTGTCGCGCTGCTGGGCGGCGAAAAAGTGCCCTTCGAGCGGGACGAAACCTGCATGACGATCCAAATAGGGACCGCGCAGGACGACGGATACCCCATCGGCTTTGAGATCGAAATCGACTGATGCGGGGAGGAGGGCGCGGAATGCTTCACAGCCCCTTTGGGGACCGCTTCTGCACTTCGGACGTGCCTCCCGACCGGTTCGGGCGGCTGCCCGAGGCCGCGCTCTCGCTCCCAATGGAGGACCGGAGGGTGCTCCGGGCGTTGGCGGCCAGAAAGCGCGACCTGGCCGCGCAACCGCGGATGCAATCCCTGCGTACGCTTTGGACGGTGGCCAATGACCTTAGGATGACAAGGCCGCCGGTCATGGTGGACGAAATCTGCTGGAACGAATTTGCGGCGCTGGATGAGTTGCGTCTGCGCTGCGAGCATCCTTTTGCCCGCGAACTGGAAACTGACCTCCGAAGGGAACTGTTCCGCGCGGAATCCGGCTTGGGCGACGTGGTCATCGAGCCTTTCATCGAATGCCCGCTGCAGGTCTATGATTCGGGCTTTCAGATCGACGAGGACGTGGACATCCTGCGCACCGACCCGGAGGCGGATGTCGTTTCCAGGCATTTTCACGCGTTCATCCGGGACATGGACGATGTGGAGAAGATAAAGCCGCCGGAAATCGCCGTGGACCGGGAGCGTACCCGGCAGCTGGCCGGGGCGATGGAGGAAATCTTCGGCAGCGAGATCTCTGTCAAGGTCGCCGGTGCGCGCGGGCAGTGGTTTACACCGTGGGACTTTCTGATCCGCTGCATGGGCGTAGAGGACACGCTGTACAACCTCTACGACGAGCCGGAATTCGTCGAGGCGGCGGTGCGGCGGTACATGGAATGCTCGCTTCTGCGCATGGAGAGATACCGCGCGGAGGGGGTCTGGGCCGTAAATAACGCGCCTGTGCGCGTGGGCTCCGGCGGTTACGGCCTGACCGGCCGGTTGGCCCCGGGCGATGAGCTGGATCAGGCCTGCCCCACCCAACAGATGTGGGGCTGCGGCAACGCGCAGATCTTCTCCGAGGTCAGCCCGGAAATGCATTGGCAATTCTCGCTGAAGTACGAGCTCGAGTGGCTGAAAGAGTTCGGCGCGGCCTACTACGGCTGCTGCGAGCCGCTGTCGGGCAAGATGGACCTCATGAACCGTATTCCCAACCTCTTCAAGGTCTCGATGAGCCCCTGGAACGACTTTGCCGCGGCGGCGGAGCGATGCAAGGGCCGGTACGTCATGAGCTGTAAGCCGAACCCCGCCGTGCTGGCCTCGGAGCACTTCAACGAGGAGCAGGCGCGGCGCGACATCGCCTCGATCCTGGAAAAGACCCGAGGCTGCAGCCTGGAACTGATCATGAAGGACATCTCTACCGTGCGCCACGAGCCCATGCGGCTCATCCGCTGGGCGGAAATCGCCCGCGAGGAGATCGGCCGGTATTATGCCTGAACCAACCCGCGCGCGAGGCGCGATTCTGAGAAAGGATCTGACCGCCATGAAGAACGAAATCTTCGAACCGACCTGGGAGAGCGTCAAAACCCACGCGCTGCCCGAATGGTACGACGACTGCAAGCTGGGCATCTTCATCCATTGGGGGCTGTACTCGGTGCCCGCCTGGGCCGAAGTCACCTGGGAGTTGGGTGGCGAACCTTCCGCCGAGGATTGGCACCGGCACAACCCCTACGCGGAGTGGTACCTGAACACCATCCGCATTCAGGATTCCCCCGCGCGCAAGCACCACGACGAAACCTACGGCAAGGACTTCCCCTACGAGCGCTTCGTGGAAAAGTTCACCTGCGATAAGTGGAACCCGGCGGAGTGGGCGAAGCTCTTCAAAGAAGCAGGCGCGGGCTACGTCGTGCTGACCACCAAGCACCATGACGGCTTCTGCCTGTTCCCGTCCAAGTACACCGACTACAACGCGATGAACCTGGGCCCCCGGCGCGACCTGCTGGGCGATTTGACCGGGGCCGTCCGCGCCGAAGGCCTCAAGATGGGCACCTATTTCTCCGGCCTTTTCGATTGGACGACCTTTGACCGCCCGCGGCTTCGCCACACCAACGAAGACAACTACAACCACACCTACGCGTTTTCGGACTATTCGTACAACCAGGCGCTGGAACTGGTGGACCGCTACAAACCGTCGGTTTTGTGGAACGACATCGGCTGGCCGGAGAAGGGGCGCATGGACCTTCCGCACCTGTTCGCCCACTACTACAACACCGTGCCGGAGGGCGTGATCGACGATCGGTGGGACGTGGACTTCTGCGACTACACCACCGCAGAATACCTGCACGGGAAGCGGACTCTTGATAAGAAGTGGGAGATGTGCCGGGGGCTGGGGCTGTCCTTCGGGTACAACCAGAACGAAGGCGACGAGACCGTCATCTCCGGGCGAAACCTTGTGCGCATCCTGGCCGACTACGTCAGCCACAACGGAAACCTTCTCATCAACGTTGGACCGAGGGCGGACGGTACGATCCCGGAGATCCAGGTCGACCGGCTCAAAAAGCTGGGCGCGTGGCTGAAAGTCCATGGTGAGGCGATCTACGCTACCCGCCCGTGGCTGGAACGCCAGCAGGATGCGCTACCGGGCGGCGCGACGGCCTTCTACACCCGCAAAGGGCGCGACCTGTACGCCATCGTGGATGGACTTGCTACCGGGACAAGCAGCGTGACACTGCCGATCACCGACGCGGCGCTGCCGGTAGATGTTGTGGACGAGTACCCCATCCACGTAAAATTGCAGGGCTTCTTCCCGGGCTAGCAGTCTCGCTGGAATGGACGTGAACTTCCATATTACCCCATCAAAATCGGATGAAAGTATAATACAACGAAGCTGCCGTTTTAAGCGGCAGCTTCGTTGTAAACGTCGAATTTTCGCTGTAGAGACCACTTGGTCTTTGTGTTTGTAGAGACGCTTATACCAATTTTGGTCCATGCCCCTGACAGCACCATTTCAATCCACGTGCCCGCGATGGGCGCGATGGGCGCGATGGCCACGATTCTACCATAGGATCGCCATATTCGAGCCTACCAAATGGTTATGGGAGGCACACACCGAGGTTAAAGTGCCTTTACATAGGAGGCGCGCGTTGCGCCGTCTATCCATTCGCCCCACGGGATGATCCCGTTGATCTGATCAGAAATTCCTTCTTCCGCGTACTCGTTTGCCCAAATTCGTCCGTCAGCGCCGACAGTGCGATCAGCTTGTTCATGCATCCATTATACCATATTCTACCCTTCCGGACACCGCTCCAGTTTTGTGCGGTGTTGCCTAAAGAAAATTTCAGGCGCGCGCAGAATCTTTCTTTCGTACCCACGCAGGAGACGATGCTTGAAGGGCATGCCTTTCACACACCCTCCTGCCCGTCGCTCCGGCAGGATGCGCAGAGGGCGTTTTGAAACCCCGCTTAGCTGCTACTTTGCAGGGCCGAGAATTGACGCCAAGTGCTCCAGATGGCTGTCGTGCACGATGGCCATCACCTCGTCGCCTGCATTAAGCGCCGTATCGCCGCGGGGAATAATGAGGTTCGCGTCGCGAATGACGGCCACCAACACGCATTCCTGCGGCAGTTTGAGATCGCGCAGATTGACGCCGATGGCGGCGGAAGCAGGATCCACCCTGCGCTCGACCAGCGAGAACTGGCCGCGGTGCAGTTTGAGAAGCGTCATCATGTCGCCCATGGACATCTCCTCAGCCACCACGCGGGCCATCAGGTCCGCCTGGTTGACGCCAAGATCCACGCCCATCGACGGATTGAAGAGCCAGTTGTTGCGGGGGTTGTTGACGCGGGCCACCACGCGGCGGACGCCAAATTCAAACCGGGCCAGCGTTGCGATGACCAGGTTGGTTTCGTCTGCGCCGGTGACGGCAGCCAGCACATCGGCGGAACGGATGCCGGCCGCCTCAAGTGTTTTAGGATCGGTGCCGCTGCCCAGCACGATGGACTCGCCGGGCAGATCGCGCTTAAGTTTCGCCAGCCTCGCTTCGCGCTGCTCGATGATGGTCACCTTGTGTCCTCTTTCAACAAGAAGCGAAGCCAGATAGTCCCCGACCTGGCCCGCGCCCACGATCATAACGTTCATTGCGCACTCCTCCTTCTGCTCATTCCATTCCCAAGAGCCGTTTGACGCGCCCGGTGGACGCGGTGACGACGGTCAGGTAGACCAGATCTCCCTTTTCAAAGGTGGTACCCATGGTGGGAATGAATGTCTTGTTGCCGCGGACGACGGCAGACACCGAGACCTCGCCCGCCAACATCAGTTCTCTCGCCTGGCGTCCGATCAGCAGCGGCGGCACCTCAATCTCAACCAGGTCCACTTCGCCGCTACCCAGGCTCTGAACGGTGTTGAGCGGCGCATAGTTGATCAAATCCATGGCTCTTCGGATGCCCCAGGTGGTGGACGAGAGCGTGAGCACGCCGAGACGACGGTAGATTTCAGCCTTCTGGCGGTCGTACATGCGGGCGATCACCTTCGGCACGCGGTAGGCGTCCCGCGCCAACTGCGCAATGACCGCATTAGATTCGTCGCTTGAGGTGACCGCCGCCACCGCGTCCGCCCGGTCGATGCGCGCCTTCAGAAGCACGTCCCGGTCAAAGCCGATGCCCTCGATGGTCTTGCCCGTAAACGCGGGGTTGAGCTTGGAAAACGCGGCGGGATTGCTGTCGATCACGCAAACCTCGTGACCGGCTTTGTCCAGAGCCTGTGCAAGGCCGGAGCCAATGCGGCCGCAGCCCACGATGATGATCCTCATATCCGTTCCTCCTCTATTGGTCGTCAGGCTCGCAGAAACACGCGGATGAGCGCCTTTCGGGCCTCGTCCAGGGCCAGCACCACCACCGGCACGCAGATCAGAAACGCCCATTCCGCGATGCCCAGCGGCGCGGTGCCGAACACATTGTTTAGTGGCTGCAGGTACATGAGCATGCTGATCAGCGCAACC
>JAEZTD010000337.1 GCA_023443705.1 Bacillota bacterium
CAATGGGACGGCGGCTTCGCAAAATGGAAACGCCGCCTTCCCTTTCCCTTTAGGACACCGGGGGGACATCACAAAATCGCAGCTTAATCGGCGCGTCCCGGCTTTCTGCCTCCTCAAGCGGCCGGACCTTGCGTTGCTTGTGCATTCATGGTTGCGAAACACGGCAACTTTATGTAAAATACATAACATAAGATCAATATACCGGTGCGAAAGTGGAGGCAGGTGGTTGGCCAACGTGTATCGCGTGGTGATCGTGGATGACGAACCCCTCATGCTGGAGGGCATGCGTCTGATGATCGATTGGAAGGGCTGCGGCTTTGAACTGTGCGGAGAAGCGCTCTCCGCGCAGGACGCGCTTCGGCTCCTGGCATCGCTGTGTCCGCATCTGTTGATTACAGACGTACGAATGCCGGAAATGCTCGGAACGGATCTGGCCGCCATTGTCAGGCACAGCCATCCGGAAGTCGTCATTCTGCTTTTCAGCGTCCTCAAGGACTTCTCTCTCGCGCAGTCCGCAATACGTTCGCGGGTGTTCGATTACCTCGCCAAGCCCATCGACCCTGACGAAGTGCACGAAACACTCCTCCGCGTCAAAGCGGAACTGGATGAGCGCGCCAGGATGCAATCGGACGCTGCCGCCCACGGCGGTTTGCTCCGCGATCAGGTGCTTCGCCGCGTCGCATTTGGCGACGACAGCCCCGAAAACCTGATGCGCGCCGAAGTGCTTCTGGACCTAAAACGCACAGATCCCTGCTACGCGGCGCTGCTGGACGGAAACATCGACGTCCTGCCGGAAAACACAAGGCGTCTGATCGACGCCATCGGCGCGATCCCATTCCAACTGTCGGCCAACCGGCACGGCCTGAGTTTTCGGCAAGCAGAGCGCGATTTGGCGCTTCTGGAACGCCTTCAAAGGGACTTCCCGGAAGATGCCGCCCTCCGGCTGAGCGTGGGCCGGGTATACCGCGGCGCGGAGGGGTTTGTTCGAAGCCTTCGGGAGGCTTTGGACGCTCAGGGCGCGCTGTTTGAGTCCCATCACGGGCTGCGCCTTTATCGCCCCATTGACCCGGAAACCGCGGAATGGTTGGCCGGCCTGCCAATCCCCCGGCTGCGCGACGCGCTTGCCGACCGGGACCAGAATGCGCTGGAAACGCTTCTGCCTGAAGCGATGCGGCAGGCCGCCGAAGTTTCTCCGAGCCTCTTTGCCCTGCGCTGCTTGGCCGCCTCGCTGGACGCAATATGCCCGGCCGCCTGGAACAAAGAGGGCGGCGCGAGCCTGAAACCTCTGTGGCGGGAAGAAGCGCCTTCCATCGGCGCCTGGTTCTCGGCGTTCTCCGCAGCGCTTGGGCAGCTGCGAAGCGTCAACGGGCAGAATCGAACGCAGGCTTGGCCCGAGTCCGTCAAAACAGCGGTATCCATCGTCCGCACCCGCTATTTCGAGCCGCTCTCAATGGGCGGTGTCGCGGACAGCCTCGGCATGAATCCGGCCTATCTTGGGCAGCTGGTGCGTCGGCATGTGGGCGTCACCTTCCACCGCCTTTTGCTCGATACCCGGATAGAACGCGCCTGCGTACTGCTGCGTCAGACCGCCCGGCCCGTTGGCGAAATCGCGCTAAATGTAGGTTTTCGAGATGTGGAGTACTTTTCGCAGCAGTTTCGCGGCCGCGTGGGGATGAGCCCGATCGCCTACCGGTGCGCAGGGCTTTCAAAGGAGGAAAACCATGCGCAGCCTGAATGACCTCCCCATCCGGATCAAGTTCATCCTTCTGTACTTTCTGGGCGTCCTGCTGCCCATCGCGGCATTGCTCATCTACGTGCTCACCAACGTCGCCGGTGAAATTCGGGCAAGGGAATCGCTCAATGCCCGGCAGTCCCTGGACCGCGTGTACGCCACGCTCAACATGCAGTTTTCAAGCGTTGTATCGCTCGGAAACGTCGTATCCGGCGATTCCCAGCTGGCAAGCCTGATGCAGCGGAACTATGAAAGCCCGACGGATTATTATCACGCCTACTACAACGAAATACACCCCATCCTGAGCCGCTATTCCCTCGCCTACGCCCAGCATGTGATCGGCCTCACGCTCCTGACCGACAACCCCTCCATCGCAAACGGCGGCGGCGTCGTCCGCATTTCGTCACAGGTCAAGGCGCAGGAGTGGTTCCCGGCCGCGCTCCCCGCCGACGCAAGCCTGAGGGTCTACCTGCGTCAGCAGGTGGGCCAGGCCAGCATCCTGCAGCTCTGCTTGACGCGCTCGCTGCGAACGGGTTCGCCCTACAGAGAACTTCTCAAGATCGATGTGAACATGGATCCGATCAACAGCCTCATCGCCAGGGAAAACTCCTTTCTCTCCCTGTATCTTGTGGCCCCCGACGGCACGGCTGTGAGCTATCCCGGCAGCCTGCAGGATATCCGCATCGCAGACCGAAGCGTCCGCCCGCCGGAGCCCAGCGATCTGAGCGTTTCCTTTGGGGAGCGCACCGCGATGCGCGGATGGAAGCTTGTGGCGTACCTGAACGACGAACCCATGAACCGGAGCATCCGGGAAGCGGTGTGGGTGGGCCTCCTGCTCGGCGCGGTCTGCTCGGCGTTTGCGGGGGCGATGGCGTATGTCTTCTCGCTCTCCATTGTGCTGCGCAGCCAACGCCTCCTTCGGCACATGGACAACATGACCGCCGAACACTTCTCCCCCATCACCCGGGAGGCGGGCAGGGACGAAATCGGCGAACTGACCGCGCACTTCAACGACATGGGCACGCGCCTAAAGCAACTCATCAACGACCTGTACGTGCTGCAAATCCGCCAAAAGAGCATGGAGCTGGAGAATGTCCGCGCTGAGCTAAAATACCTCCAGGTGCAGATCGATCCGCATTTCCTGTTCAACACGCTCAACGGCATTCTTGTGCTGAGCGTGCGGAACGGCCACCACGAGGAAGCCGAAATCCTCCGCGCGCTCTCCAAAATCCTTCGGCGCATGCTGGACAGCACGCGCGACATCGTGACGCTCAAAGATGAAATGGAATTCGTCCGCATGGTGCTGAAAATCGAGCAGTTCCGGTTCGGCGAAAAGCTCCTGTACGATTTCGACCTGCGTGAAGACGCCCTGGTGCGCACCGTACCGGTGATGAGCGTGCAGGGACTTGTGGAAAACGCCTGCAAACACGGCATACAGGGCCTGAACGGCCAGGGAATGATCCGGGTCAAAGCCTTTGTGGCGGCGGACGACGCACTCGTGGTCGAGGTGCACGACAATGGCATCGGCATCTCGCCCGACCGCCTGCAAAGCCTTCAGGCGCAAATTTCCAGCCCCGAAGATATGCCCGAAAGCCTGGGCCTTCAGAATATCTACCGGCGGCTTTCCCTGCACTACGGCAAATCGAGCAGCCTGACGCTCGGAAACGGCGAGGAGCGCGGCACGGTGGTCACCCTGCGCATCCCCCGGCGGGAAGGAGAATGAGCCATGCTTCGCGCAATGCTTGTGGACGATGAACGGATGGCGCTGGAAGGGTTGAAGCTTTTGATCGACTGGCGGTCGGCGGGCTTCGTCGTCTGCGCCGAATGCACGAACGCCGCCGAGGCGCTTGACCGGCTCGCCGACGCGCAGCCCAATCTGATCGTGTCCGATATCCGAATGCCGGGCATGGACGGGCTGAAGTTGATGGAAGCCGCGCGCAGCAGGGGATTCGACGGGCAGTTTGTGATCGCGAGCGGTTACGGCGATTTCGAATACGCAAAGCAGGCGATTCGACTCGGCGTTGCCGGATACCTTCTCAAGCCGGTCGAGCCCTCCGATGCCAGCGAGGTGTTGGCACAGGTGCGCAAAGCGCTGATCAGCCGCGAGGCGGGCAGCTCACAGCGCGGCGCCGCGTTCCATCACGACTTGACGGCGCTTCTTTCCGGCCGAAGCGCGCCGACGGAAGCGCTGCCCAAGGATGATCTGTGGCGGCTGGCCACATGGGGGACGCCGCTTCCGCTTGAGCGGGTTCGCGAAATTCAAAGCGCCTTTCCGGAAGGCGCTGCGTCAACGCACATCGTGGAGGACAAAGAATACCTGGCGCTGCACTGGCCGCGCGAGGGGCAAGAGCCATCCTGGTTTGATGCGGAGGCTTTATTCTGCGGGCTTTGCCGCGAAGTAAAAAAAAGCGAGCCCGCCGCCCTCTCGCAACTATTCGGGCGCCGGTCAGCGCTCGAACGCCAATTGAACGCGAACCTTGACGCGCTTGACGCCAGTTTGCAGGCAGTGTGTCTGGCCGTCGCGCTCCGGCAGCCCGAAGCGTTCAGCCTCCGCTGCGCCGAACTGGAGGCGCTCTCCAGCGCCTGCGGCGCGGAAGCGAAAGCGCACGCAAAGCGCCACATGATCACGGAATTTACTCAAAAACTGTCGGGTCGTCCAGCAGAACTTCAAAGGTTTTTGGCCGCACAGGATGCCAGTCTCGAAGCGCTGGGGTTTTTGGTCATTGAACTGCTCGCCCCGGTGAAGGCCCGCATCAGCGACCGGGCGACCGAGTATGCGCTGGCGCACATTGACGAGCGGCTGACGCTGGAGGATCTGGCCGGGGCGCTGGGGTACAACCCCGGTTACCTGGGGCGCATATTCCGCGAGGAACGGGGGGAGGCCTTTCGGGAATGGCTCGTAAACCGCCGCATGGAAAATGCCGCGGCGCTATTGGCCGATACCGGCGCGCCCGTCAACGACATCGTAAGCCGGGTCGGGTTTTACCAATACAAGCGCTTTCTTGCGCATTTCAAGCGCCGCTACGGACAGACGCCTGAATCCTACCGGCGCGCACGGTCCTGGAAAGGACGCGCAACATAGGGTCCCGATGCCTTTCTCCTGGCCAGTTAGCCCTTCACGCTGCCGACGCTCAAGCCCACCACAAAGTAGCGCTGCAGGAACGGGTAAATGACGACGATCGGCGCCGCGGAAACCACGGTGATTGCCGCGCGAATCGTGACCGGTGTAGTGAGCGTCGTACTTG
>JAEZTD010000416.1 GCA_023443705.1 Bacillota bacterium
CGCCCCGCATTCAACCGCGGGCAGAGCGCGCCTGGCGGCAACCCCCGCCCCGGCTTCAATAAAGATGCCCCCGCTCCCGGCGCGGAGGGCAGACCGCCTCGCCCCGCATTCAACCGCGGACAGGGCGCGCCCGGCAACCGCCCCGGCTTCAAAAAGGACTTCCACGCCCCAGGTGGGAAGCGCGGCTTCAAACCCGGCGCAAACATCCACAAGGATGCGCCGACCGGCGACAAGCCCGCAAAACCCCTCGGCGCGGACGCCCGGCGCATCGCGCTGGACGCGCTCCTTGACGTCTCTGCCTCCGGCGCGTACTCCACGCTGTCGCTGGACGGGCACCTGCGCAAGAGCCGCATCGACCCGCAGGACAAGCGGCTGGCCACGATGATCTTCTACACCGCCCTTGAAAACCGGCTGAAGATCGATTACGCGCTGAAACAGTTTGTGGAGAAGATGCCCGACCAGAAGGTCGAGTGCATCCTGCACATCGCGGCGGCCCAGCTCCTTCTGATGGACAAGATCCCCGACTACGCGGCGGTGGACGCGGCGGTCAACCAGACCCGCGCGCTGGAACGGGAGCCCTATGTGGGGCTCGTCAACGGCTCGCTGCGCACGCTCATCCGCGCCCGGGACGCGGGCGAGATCAAGTGGCCCGACCGGAGCAATCCGCTCCACTATCTCTCCATAATGCATTCGCTGCCGGAGGCGCTGGCCGCGAAGCTGATCGACGATTACGGCCTCGAGGAGGCCGAGCGCATCATCGCCTACCGGCCGGAACTGCGCACAGAGACCGTGCGCCCCAACCTGACGCAGATGACCCCGGAGTCCTTCGAGGCCTACGGCCGGGACAAGGGCTGGGCGATTGATAAAGGCGTCGCCCCCGTCGCTTTCCGGCTGACCCGCCCCGGTGACCTGACCAATGACCCGGACTATAAGGCCGGCCTCTTCAGCGTGCAGGGCGAGGGCTCGATGCTGGCGGCGCTGGCGCTGGAGCCCCGGCGCGCCGGAAACTACCTGGACGCCTGCGCCGCGCCGGGCGGAAAATCCGCGCTGATCGCGGAGATCATGCAGCTGACCGGCCGCGTCCAGTCCTGGGATGTGCACGCCCACCGGGTGGAACTGATCCAGGCCACCAAGAAGCGGTTGCGCCTGGACAACCTGCGCCCGGCCCAACGGGACGCCGCCGTCCGCCGGGAGGATCTGGACGCCGCCTTTGACGGTGTGCTCATCGACGCGCCCTGTTCGGGTCTGGGCGTCATGCACGACAAGCCCGACATCAAATACCGGGTCAGCGAGGCCGACCTCAAAAGCCTGCCGGAACTTCAAAAGCGCATTCTCGACGCCTGCGCGCCTTACGTCGCGCCGGGCGGGCTCTTGGTCTACGCCACTTGTACGATCCTGAAGGACGAAAACGAGCGGCAGGTGCGGGACTTCCTGCGCCGCCATCCGGAGTTTGAGCCGGAAACCGACACCGCCTATTTGCCGGAGCCGCTCAGGCCCCTCGCGGTGGATGGGATGGCCCAGTTGCAAGCCTACCAATGGAACGCCGAGGGCTTCTTCATCGCCCGGATGCGAAGGAAACGGCCATGACGGACCTACTCTCCATGACGCCGGAAGAGCTCTCCGCCCTCGTCAAAGGGCTGGGACTGCCCGCCTTCCGCGCGAAACAGCTCCACGAATGGCTGCTGCGCGGCGAGGATTTCACGGCGATGACGAACCTCCCGGATAAGCTGCGCGCCGCTCTTTCGGAAAAGGCCGCCGCGCAGCCGGTGGCGATCCTAAAATCCGTCCGCTCAAAGGTCGACGAGACTGAAAAGCTCCTCTACCGCCTATCGGACGGCAACATCATCGAGGGCGTCGTGATGCGCTACCGCCACGGCGACACGCTGTGCGTATCAACCCAGGTAGGCTGCCGGATGGGCTGCGCCTTCTGCGCGTCGACGCTGGGCGGCCTCGTTCGAAACCTCACCCCCGGCGAGCTCTTGGGGCAGATCGTCCAGGTGGACAAGATGCTGCGCCCGGAGGGCCGCCGCGTACACAACGTGGTCTTGATGGGCAGCGGCGAACCGCTGGACAACTACGAAAACGTGTTGAAATTCCTGCGCCTCGCCACCGACGAAAAGGGGCTCAACCTGTCCGCGCGGGGCATATCGCTCTCCACCTGCGGCCTCGTGCCGGGCATCCGCCGCCTCGCGGATGAGGGCATTCCGGTGACGCTTTCGGTCTCGCTCCACGCGCCGGACGACGAGACGCGCAAAATCCTGATGCCGGTGGCGAACGCCTACGCGATCGACGACATCCTCGCCGCCTGCCGGTACTACATCGAGAAGACCGGGCGCAGGGTGATCTTTGAATACGCGCTGGCGGGGAACATCAACTGCGACGTGCGCCACGCCGACCTCCTGGCGAAGAAGCTGCGCGGCATGCAGTGCCATGTCAACCTGATCCCGCTCAACCACGTTGAGGAGAGCGCCCTTACCCCGCCGCCCCCCGGTGCGGTGGAAGCGTTCCTTACAAGGCTGACCCAGCTTCACATCTCCGCCACCCGCCGGCGCGAGATGGGCGACGACATCGAAGGCGCCTGCGGCCAACTGCGCAGGCGCGTACTGGAAGAGGTGAATCCGTCGTGAAGGCCTACGCGGCGACGCACGTTGGCAGGGTGCGCCCCACCAATGAAGACGCCTATTACCTCCCTGGAGACGGGGAGGGTTTTGCCGCGGTCGCCGACGGCATGGGCGGGCACCAGGCGGGCGAGGTGGCCAGCGCCATCGCAATCCGGGAATTCACCGACGAGGTCCGCGGCAAGGCCCCTTCGGAGGATGTACTCAAGGAGGCGGTGCGCCGCGCCAACGCCGCCATTTACCAAGAGGGAACCCGCGACCCGTCCAAGCGCGGCATGGGCACCACGCTGACGGCGCTGTGGTACGACGCCGACAACGTGTACCTGACCCACGTGGGCGACAGCCGCGCTTACCTCCTGCGCAACCGCGCGCTGATGCAGCTTTCCAACGACCATTCGCTGGTGGGCGAACTCTTGGCACTGGGCGAAATCACGGCCGAGCAGGCGCTGAGCCACCCCCAGCGCAATTTCATCACCCGGGCGCTGGGCACCAGCCGGAAGACCGAGCCGGACATCCTGCACCTGGACTTCCAGCCCGGCGACGCGTGGCTGTTGTGCTCCGACGGCCTGACCAACCACCTGCGCACCGCCGAGATCGCGGAGGTTCTGCTGCGCGACATCCCCTGGCCGGACAAGCTGAAGACGCTGATCGAAATGGCGCTGGAGCGCGGCGGCCGCGACAACATCACCACCGTGGCCGTCACCAGGGAGGCGATCGTATGAACGAGCGCATCCTTTCCGGCCGGTACATCCTGAATGAAATCATCGGCACCGGCGGCATGGCGGTGGTCTACCGCGCCTGGGACCGAACCGAACTGCGCGAGGTCGCCGTCAAGGTGCTGCGCAGCGAATACTCCGAGGATGAGGACTTCATCCGCCGCTTCAACAACGAGGCGCGCGCCGCCTCGCAGATGTCCCACCCCAACATCGTCGGCATGTACGACGTGGGCCAGGACGGCGACAGCCGCTACATCGTCATGGAGTACGTCAAGGGGCGCACTTTGAAGGATGTCATCCGCCAGAGCGGGCGGCTGAAGCCCCAGCGCGCGGTGCAGATGGCGCTGCGCATTCTGGCGGCGGTGGATCACGCCCACAAGAGCCACATCGTACACCGGGACATCAAGCCCCAGAACATTCTGGTGGACGCAGAGGGCACCGTCAAGGTGGCGGACTTCGGCATCGCCCGGGCGATGAATTCCACCACCCAGACCTATACCGATTCCAACAACGTCATGGGCTCGGTGCACTACTTCTCACCGGAGCAGGCCTCCGGCCAGATGGCGGACGAAAAGAGCGACCTGTACTCCGTCGGCGTGGTGCTGTACGAAATGGTCACCGGACAGGTGCCCTTCGACGGCGAGACGGCGGTTTCAGTTGCGCTCAAGCACGTGCAGGAGCCGCCCAAGAGTACCCGGCTGATCGAGCCGCAGGTCTCAAAGGGATTGGATGAGGTCATCCTGAAGGCGCTGGACAAGGAAGCTTCCCGTCGCTACCAGACCGCCGCGGACATGGCGGCGGACCTGAAACGGGCCATCAAGAGCCCCAAGGGCGGCTTTGTCACCACCCAGCCGGAATCCGCCTCCCGGGCGGAACGCCGCAAAAAGCGCCAGCTGACGGCGAAGCGCCTGCGCAAATACGCCCTCATCGCGGGCGCGGTCATCCTGCTCGGCGCCCTCGCCTACTACGGCGTGATGCTCTACAACAGCCTTTTCGCGCGGGTGCGGGTGCCCAACCTGGTCATGCTGGACCTTGAAACCGCCGTTGCGGATCTCAAGGATCTGGGCCTCACCTACACCATCGACGAGCGCCACAACGACGAGGTCAGCATGGGCATCGTCACCGCCCAATACCCGGACGCAGACACCGCCGCGGTGCCGGGCGCCCGCGTACAGCTCACCGTCAGCCTCGGCAAGGAAAAGCTGATGATGCCAAAGCTCCTCGAACTCACCCGCTCCGAGGCGGTGCACATCATCGAGGACAACGACCTGGTGCTGGGCGAGGTAAAGCTGGTCATCTCCCAGTCCCCGCCGGGCACCGTTGTGGAGCAGAGCCCCGCCGTCAACGAATGGGTCAAACCCGGCGACCTGGTGGGCCTCACCATCAGCGGCGAAAGCGCGCCGATGCCGGAACTGACCGGCTATACGCTCAGTGAAGCCAAGTCTATCCTGGTGGCCGCGGGCTTCGCGCTTGGCAATGTGACCGAAGTCGACAGCGAAGAGCCGGAGGGTTCCGTCATCGCCCAGAGCATCCAGCCGGAGGTGGCTTCGCTGCTTTCGACGCCGGTGGACCTCACCATCAGCCGCGTGACCGTGCCGGTTTACCGGGCGACGACTTCCATCACCATCGTGGTGCCCGCGGAGGGCGCGAAGGTCAGCTGCACCGTCGAGGAATCGGCCGGCGAGCGCGAGGTCTATGGAGAGACCCTCGAAGGCGGCGAACACACCATCAAACTGACGCTGGAATCCCCGGAACCCGGCGCGCACACGGTTCGCGTGTACATCAGCGGCGAACTCGCCGCGGAAAAGGATCTGATCTTCGAGTGACGGCGCAATTGGAGGGCTTGGTCTTAAAGGGCATAGGGGGTTTCTACACCGTTCTCTCGGAGGGCGGTGCGCGCCAAACGCTACGCGCGCAGAGCAAGCTGCGCCGCCAAAAGTTGAAGCCGATGGTGGGCGACCACATCCGCTTCGAGCCCGCCGCAGAGGGTGAGGAGGGCTGGATGGTCGCCATTCTGCCCCGGAAGAACAGCCTCTTGCGCCCGCCGGTGTCAAACATCGACGTAGCGGTGCTGGTGGTCGCCGCGGCCTCTCCCGATCCGGACCTCCTGCTCCTCGACCGGATGCTGGTGGCCGCGCGGCAGGCGGGCATTTCGCCCGTCGTAGCGGTCAACAAGCGCGATCTAGCGCCGGAAAGGGCGGACGGGATCCTCGCCGCCTGCAGGGGCGCGGCGGACGGTGCTTTCGCCGTCTGCGCCAGGAGCGGCGAGGGCATCAACGCGCTCCGGGACGCGCTTCAAGGCAGCGTGCACGCACTGGCCGGGCAGTCCGGCGCGGGCAAATCCACGCTGATCAACGCGCTCTACGGCCTCACGCTCGCAACCGGGCAGGTTTCCCGCATTGAGCGCGGGCGGCACACCACCCGGCATTCGGAGCTGATCGCCCTTCCCGGCGGCGGCATGGTGCTGGACACCCCCGGATTCAGCCTGCTGGAGAGCGATCTGATCGAGCCAATCCATCTCAAGGAGTATTACCCCGAATTCGCGCCCTTCGAGGGGGAGTGCCGCTTCAACCCCTGTGCCCACGCGTCGGAGCCCGGCTGCGCGGTGCGCGACGCGGTGGGGCGCGGTGAAATTGACGCCGGCCGGCACGAGCGCTACCGG
>JAEZTD010000053.1 GCA_023443705.1 Bacillota bacterium
CTCCAACGTATCCTGAACCATATCGTTGAATCTCTCGCGCTTTTTTGTGTTCGTCCCTGTAATGCCCTTGTCCGCGTACACATCAACAAATTCCCATGCGGCATTGGACTGGATATATTCGGTATAGTAGCTTACCTGCGTAGCGTAGGAGGTTTGCTGTTCTTCGCTATTCGTGGAAACGCGGGCATAGGCAGCCACGCGGCGTTTGTGAGTATTGATAATTGGCATCGCCGTAAAGCGGTTCAGGGTGGCGGGAACCATCGTAACGCGCGGCGTAATCACTCGTGCTTCGCTCATTGCGCATATCTCCTTTTTGCGTGCTCCGCCGCCTGCTGGCGCATGGATTCATCCCAGCTATCACGCCGGGACTTGTCCTGCCAAACGCGGGTTTCCTCGGTACCATCTTTGAACAAATAGACCAGATGGTTGAATGCCGGAACGCGAAGTACCTGAATGCGTTCCTTAAAAACAGCCTCATCGAACTCAGTCAGGCCGAGCACGGAGGCTGTGGTACTCAACAGAATTTCTTCGGGGATTTGCTTGGTATGGCAGTGCTTCTTTCCATACACCAGAAAAGTACCGCAATTCCAAGCCGTTTCTGTGCGGCTGACCTTGCGACGATACTTCTTTCCGCATTTCTCACAGCAGATCATACCAGTAAAGGCGGTGTATTGCGGTGCCTTTCGCTCTATGCCGTTGCGAATGCGGTTGCCTTCCATCTGTTCTTGTACCCGAAGGAACATTTCTGGCGGTATGATGGCCGGATGAGTGCCTTCGGCGAAATACTTTGGTAACTCCCCGTGATTGATTTTCTCAGCCTTGGTCAGATGATCTGCGACATACTTTTTTTGGAGCAAGGCATTCCCAGCATATTTTTCATTCTTCAACATATCCAACACCCGTTTCGGCGACCAAAGCCCGCCTCGATAGGACGGTATATTTCGTTCGCGCATGATTTCCGATATTTCAGTCACGCCCACGCCGCTTAGGTAGGACTCGAACACCCAGCGCACCACAAGCGCCTCTTCGGGTTCGATGCGAATCTGCCCCTTGTGAATGCGGTATCCATAGAGAAAGCGCCACGTCACCGGGTTTCCGGCCTCGTAGCACTTTCGGATACGCCACTTGCAGTTTTCAGAAACGTTCCGGCTTTCCTCCTGTGCATAAGAAGCGAGGATGGAAAGCATCAACTCTCCACCCTCGCTTATGGAATGAATATTCTGTTCTTCAAAGTAGACGTCAATGCCCAGCGCCTTGAGTTCCCGCACCGTTTCGAGCAAAGTGACCGTGTTCCGGGCAAAGCGGGAGATGCTCTTGGTAATCACCATGTCGATCTTCCCGGCCCGGCAATCGGCAACCATCCGCTGAAAGTCAGCCCTGTTATCCTTCGTGCCGGTAATTGCTTCGTCTACATACACCCCGGCATATTCCCATTTGGGATTCTGCTGAATGTATCCGCTGTAATGGCTCACCTGTGTGGACAGCGAATGTCGCATGGTCTCCTTATTGGATGAAACACGGGCGTAGGCGCAAACTCGCAGACGCACCCAAGCGGGCGGCTTGCTATGCATGACCTTTTGTATCTTTCTCGTCACGCTGTTCACCTCCTTGTAGTGTCGCATATTACCTCTGGTGCCCCTGAATAGCAAGATAAATCAATGCCGGGATATAGGTAGAAAAAAGACCACAGGGAGGCTTCCCCTACGGTATAGGGGAAAGCTCCGCTGTGGCCTTTGGGCTTATGCGGCGCAGAAAATGGGGCCGTACTTCTCCCGAAGATAGCCCTCGATTTTCACGAAATCATCTTCAGACAGAAGCCCCTCGTTGAGCATCTTTTGTGAAATGGCCATCATGGCCTGATAGCGCATCTCCCGTTCAAATTGATCGGAGGTCAAGCATGATCCCTCCCATCAAAGAACCTTGGAATACTGCCCGGAGACCCAACCCACCTGCGCGCCGACCACGATGGCATTCCAGCCATTCGGGGAGGTGGCGATGTACTCGAAGGTCGTTCCCGGAGCGACGGTGGTGATCCGGGCATAGCCAGCGTCGTTGCCCACCCGGACATTGACCTTACCGCCGTCCGAAACGATGACAACCCGGTGCACATTCGTTCCCGGCACCGGTTCGGGGGTCGGCTTTTCCTCCTCAACCGGTTCGTCCTTCTTGCCTTCGTCATCGTCGGCCACAGCAGCCATCAGGGCGGCGTGGCTCTTGTCGCCGTACTTGCCGTCGACCTCCAAGCCCTCGCTCGTTTGGAATGCCTTGACCGCCGCCTCGGTTTCCTCGCCGTATTCGCCGTCCGCGCCGTGTTTCGGCAGGGAATACCCAAGCTGGAGAAGAAGCTCCTGCAGCGCTTTGACATCCGCACCGACCATGCCGCGCTTGAGTAAACGGCTCCCCAGCGTCACATCCGTGGTCGGCGGGGTTCCCTCGACTTTGCCACCCTCATACTGGATGAAGGGCAGCTTGTACCAGTGTGTCCAGCCGCGCCCTGCGATCTTGGTCTTGACACATCCGTAGGCGAAGCCCTTCCATTCCACGGCATAACCGCCGCCCACGGTGTATCCCACATGGCCATCTTTGTGGAGCGCCAGACCGACGATGTCGGGAAGCGTTTGGATGGTTCCCCAATCCATGCCCTTGGATTTGGCGTAGGTAAACATGCCGTTGGCGCTCCGATCCGGGCAGCCGTTTGCGCCGGACTTGTTGGTAAACGATTTGTCGGTACCGATGCTCTCCAGCACGCCAATACCGGCGTTCGTCCAAGCGTAGCCCTTCGCGCCACCGATGCAGTCGGCGCACACCTTCTTGGCGGCGATATCCTGCTTATACCGGCTGGTTCGAGACGAGCCGTAGTGGGACGGGTACTGTCCGGCCTTGCGGGAGCGGACGCTCTCCGTGCATTTGTACACGCAGGTTCCGTACCAGTAGGGCTGGCCCAGCATCTTCTGGCACCATGCGGCGAAGTGTTCATTTGTTAACGGGGTGTTGATTCTCTCAGACATAGTCATTTCCTCCTCTGTTCTTCTGGACAAAGTACCCGGTAAACCCTATAATTGGGACATACCAAAGAAAGGCTGTGGCAACATGGGCGACATGATCTCTCTTGCGGCATATAAAAAGAGAAAGGGCATTGCCGCGCCCAAATCTCCCTATTACACGCTCAATGCAACAGAAGCTGAAGTTTCAGTAGCTGTGAACCGAGCCGCGCAGGTCATGGTGAAGCCCATGGATTATCGTGGCAAGACGCCCTATGCCGTGCTGATTGGATATGAAGACCGGGACGGTCGAGTCAAGCTGCTGAAGGATATCTGTTGCTATCCTAGTCGCGAAACGTTTGAGATGGACGCGGGGCGCAAGAGCATGCTGACGCTCGCGTTGGTTGCGAAAAAACCCCTGGAAAACTAGACGGAGTCGCCATCGCCCGCGTCGGTCGTGCTATCCTGGTCATCGCGGTTGTGTAACTGCGCCAGAATGTCCTTGAGCTTATCCGGCACAGGCAATCCGAGGTGCGCTGCGTTTTCCAGCATCGAAACACCCTCGTTCGAGAGGTAGAAGCAAATCACTGCGGAGCGCAGCGCGCCACCCGTGCCGATGACGTGCATATCCACGACATGCCCCACGCCCACAAGCGCAATGATGACCACCTTGCGACACAACCCCTTGAATCCCACCGCGCTGGACAGCTTCTTGTCGGCAATTCCGCACATCACGCCGGTGATGTAGTCCAGCACCATGAAAACCAGCAGCGTGATGAGCAGGCCGTCCGCTCCGCCCACAAAGTACCCGAGCCACCCGCCGATGGCGGCAAATGCCATCTGCACTTTGGCCCACACCAGATCAATCGAAAAGTCCCTCATAAGTCCTCCTTTGAATAGTTGATATAGAAAAACCACCTCCGCATGGAAGGTGGCTGTTCCCGAGAGTGGTCAGATCATGTGCCGATGGCGATCCAATCAACATCGCGCAAGGTGCTGAACGAGCCGCCAATTATGATGCTTGCCTGAGTCGTTGATTTATTGTAGACTTTTAGGCTTCCATAATCGCCAGACCAGTTGCTGTCCGTAGTGGAATAGGTGGCGAACACCACGGGGACGGATGAAAAACCGGCACCGCTATAATATATAGTTGCACCTGTAGAACCGCTGATGCTGACTTTGCCAAAGGCAAACTTATATGGCAACAGCCCCGCTGCCAGCGTACCGGAGGTTATGGCTGATGCCGCATGGTTGTGGGAACTGGGTGCCGCCCCAAGGTTAGCCAAGGTGATCCCCAGATTGCTGCGTGCCGTGGCCGTATCCGTTGCCCCGGTACCGCCTGCGGCGACGGTCAAGACGCCGGTGCAAGCAGACAGGGCATGCGAATGACTGGCCGCCGCCGCGCCAAGCGCCACCAAAGCTGCTGTTGCGGAGGTTGCGCCCGTTCCACCCTGCGCGATGGTGAGGGGAGCAACGAGCATGAGCGGCCAGCCAAATTCCACCGCGCCCGCAGTCTCGGCAACCTTACCGAAAGCGATCCCCGAGCCGTTCCGGTAAAAGTCCATCATGACCTGTTTGGTGCCGATACTTACAGTCTGCTCCACGGTGTGGAAGAAGTCCGTGACGCGGAGCATCAGATCAAAGCTCGATAGCACATCAAAGGTCTGCGAAAGGAGCAGGTTGGTCGAGGCTATCGCATAATTACTTGGCGCAATCGTCGTGGCTTGCGTCCAAGTGGAGGCGGAGGACAGCTTGTAGTACACCGTGCAGCTCATGGTGTTCTTGGCGTTAACCGACGAAGCGCCTGCCGTAGCTGAGATTCGTACCCGGTTTCCGTCCGTCTGTGGCGCGGTGCCGGTGGAGTTGCATCGTTCGGCATTGAACAGCGACAGCGTCGGCGGCGCATATGCCAGCACGGAGATCGTCCGGGTGGTGTTGGCCGTCCTTCCTCGGGAATCGGTCACCGTCACTGTCAGCGTGTTGCTTCCCGCCACAGACAAGATGCCAGTGGTGAATGACGGGGCCGTATAGGTGCTACCGCCCAGCGTGGTGCGATAGGTCGTGATGGAGCTACCCTGCGCGCCGGAGGCGGTGATGGAGACCGCCAGCTTGCTTTTATTCTGCACATACCCGGCGAACTGCGCCGCGATACCCGCCACCGCCTCGGAGTAGTCCACGCCGGATATGGTGGGCACGACCGAGCCGGGAATGTTCAGGGTGAGCGTGCAGGTCTTGGTGCCGGTAAGCACGCCGGAGTAGTAGGTTTCACAGGTGATCGTACAAAGGCCGGAGGTCGCGGAGGGAATCCGTTGCGCCAGCGTCAGCGGCGGCGTCCATTGCACTGATTCGCCAACGCCGGAATCGATCACACCCGAGGCCCCGGCGAAGGAATAGGAGATCGTGTGCGTCGCTGCTGAACTCAAACGGTCGGTGTAGATCGTCACGGGGGAAGCCATATCAACAGAAGATGCGGATACGCGAGGCTGACTGATGCCTTCCTCATAAGTGACGAATAATGTGGCCGCCGACCATTGGAGGTAGTTGAATGAGTAGCCCTGCCCGCTGGCGGAAGGCGAGGGATTGTACAGGCAAAACGTGTTGTTGCCAGCCTGCAGGTAAGCGGCGACGTTGTTAAAGAGTGCGCCGGAGAAGTCGTATGAAGTCGTATTTCCGTAGAACGACCCCGTAAAAGTCCCGAGCGCGTCCCCAACGTAGTTGCCGCCAGTTATTCCCGACTGAGACGCCGCTTGATACTTCGATTTGCGAAGATAGACGGTTTTGGTCGTTCCGGCACCGAAACCAGCTTCAGCGGAGGTCACCCGCAACGTAAGGCCAATGATGATCTTGTTCAGAAGCGACAAGCCCGAGAAATGCACGATGCCAACGTAATTTGTTCCGCTGGAATAGAACTCCTGAGATGCCGAGGAACTTTTATAGTTACTGGATTCGTTGGTTTTCCGGGTTCGCATCGACGCCGAAAAGCTAACCGTAGTCGCCATTATAGCCTCCTTATCCCGTGTAGATCACCGACAAATTGCCGTTGACTTGCGGCTCATACGCAAATTTGCCGATTTGAAGCCGGGTCAATATCTCCGCTTGCGTCACATACAACTTGTTATTCGAGAGGTAGGCAACCTGGGTAGTGTTCATATAGAAGGCGACGCGGTCGTTTACCACCCGGATGGTGATGGGGTTGCCGGACTTCCCGATGATCAGCCCATCCTCGCCAAAGGTCATGTAAGCCTTGATGAGGGCAATCTGCTCGTCGGTGGCCTCCTGTCCCTCAGCCAAATCCTGCTCGATCTCCGTTACCTTACTGACTGCCCAGGTGAAATTGTTCTCGGTCTGCTCCGCTAGGGTGGATACTGTATTGTTGAGCTGGGTCAACGCATCGGCGGAAGCGTAGTCGCGGCTGACCTCGCTGCGGATGGCATCGGCGGTCAGGGTGATCTGCGCCACCGCATCGCCCACGGCGTCCAGCGCCTCATCCTTCGCGGCGGACACCTCGCCCTCCACATACAGGCGCAACGCCTCGTTGCCGGTGATGTCCACCGTCTGGAGCTTGGCGATGAAGGCGGTGTGGGCAAAGAGATCGTCCACATCGAGGTTGCTGGCTCGTATAGCCCGTACTAACGCTTCGTCGGCAAAGATACTCTGCACATTCAGTTCGCGGGCGGTGATGGTCTTGTCCATGAGCTTGCCGCCCGGCAGGCTCTCGTCGGCAACGTCGCTGCCCGTGACGGACTTCTTTTCGGTGATGATAGAGCCATCCGCAGCGATGGTAACCGCATAAAAACAGCCGTCGCTGCCGCGAACGATCAGCTCACCCACGGTCAGGGAGGCCATGTTCGCCTCGGTCACGGCGAGGTCGGCGACATAGAGCTTGCCGTTGACGCCGCGCTCGATGATGGCCGTGCCAGCGGTCAGGTCTTTGATGCGCGCCCAATCGATGTCGGCGCTGCCGATGCTGGCGTTCACCATCTGCGCGATGGTCGCGTTTAGCGCCGTAATGCCCGCCCAATCGATGTGCGCCTCGTGAAGGTGGGCCGTTGTAAGCTGCGCCACGGCGATGTGGGCAACGGCGGCGTTCAAGTCGGCGATATTCGCCCAATCGATGTGCGCGCTCTCGATATTGGCATGGGTGATCTGCGCCAGCGCAACCTGGGCAATCCGGGTGTTCAGGCTGGCTATGGAGGCCCACTCGATGGACGCCTGATTGATGGTCGCGGTATTGATCTGTGCCACGGCGATGTCCGCCATCTGAGCGGCCAGAGCGCCGATGTCTGCCCACGAGATATTGGCGTTCTCGATATTCGCCTGCGTAATCTGTGCGGTGGCGATGGTGGCCAGCGCGGCGTAGAGCGCGTCCGTCGTAATGCTGCCCACCGCCAGTTCCTGTATCCGGGCGGAAATCGCGGTGAGGGCCTCGGCGTTCA
>JAEZTD010000113.1 GCA_023443705.1 Bacillota bacterium
CAGTTGTGCCGCGCCCTCGGAAATCGCGGGGCTAATGCCGGTGATGTGCAGCCACGTCGCGCCGTGAAGCGCCTTTTCCCAATCGATATCGCCGGGCTTGGCACTTGCGATCGCACTGCCCGCGCGATCGTAGATTACCTTGGAAGGGCGCTGCACCGCACCCGCTTCAAGGTAGTATATGCCGATTCGGCCATCCTTCAGGGCGACGTGTGACACGTCCACGCCGAACCCGCGCATTTCGCGTAGGCACGCCTGCGCAATATCGTTGTCCGGAAGTACGGTCACAAACGAAGCGTCCATGCCGAAGTTTGCGAGGCTCACCGCCACGTTGGCCTCGCCGCCGCCGAAGGTCGCCTCAAACGACGGGGTCTGTAGAAACCGATCGAAGCCTGGCGGCTTGAGCCTGAGCATAATTTCGCCAAAGGTGACCACTTTCGAGGGCATAGTACGTCCTTCTTTCCGTTAAAAGCGCCCGCGGCCCGCACGGGCCGCGGGCGCTCCGCTTTTTTTGAATCAGGTCAGGGCCTGACGGCGGTTCCATCTTTCAGCCGGGCGTAGAGCCAGCCGAAATCCATTTCGGTGAAGGGGTATTTAGCGGCGGACTTCTCGTCGAAGTCGACGCCGATTCCCGGGCGATCGGTCAGGTACGCATAGCCGTCGCGTACCTCGGGGCAGCCGGGGAAAACCTCCTGCTCACGCTCGTCGAAGCCCGCGAACTCCTGAATGCCGAAATTGGGCGCGCTCAAATCCAGGTGCATCTGCGCGGCCATGCCGACAGGCGACAGGTCGTTCGGCCCGTGCCAGGCGGTGCGCACGCCGTATGCCTCGCAGAACGCGGCCAGCTTTCGCGCGGGCGTGAGTCCGCCGATGTCGCTCAGGTGCACGCGGATAAAGTCGATCCACTGGTTCTGGACGAGCTGCTTCCACTCCAGCGGATGGGTGAACAGTTCGCCCATCGCCAGCGGCACGGCCGTCTGCGTCCGCAGGTACTTGAAGTATTCGACCTGATCCGGCGGGAGCGAATCCTCCAGGAAGAACAGCTTGAACGGCTCCATGTCCTTGGCAAAGCTCAGCGTGTCGGCCAGAGACAGCCGCTCGTGCACGTCGTGCATCAGCTCGATCTCCCAGCCAAACTTCTCGCGCACATGCTCGAACAGTTTGACCACGCTGCGCATGTAGGCGCGGGGGTCGTAATACGCGCCGGTCGGGCAATTTTCCGGCCGGTGCATCTCACGGTTTTTGGAGCCGTACATGTTGCCGCCGTAGGTGCCCATGTGCACGCGGATGTAACGATAGCCCTGATCGATGTAGGACTGGATCGTCTGATCCACTTCCTCGTAGCTGCTTCCGTCCGCATGACGGTAGACGGCGATGCCTTCCCGGCACTTACCGCCAAACAGGTCATAGAGCGGCATGTTCGCGAGCTTGCCTTTGATGTCCCAAAGCGCCTCGTCAATGCCGGACAGCGCGTTGTTGAGCACCGGCCCGTTTCGCCAATAGGAGCCGCCCATCGCGGTCTGCCAGATGTCTTCGATATTGGCCGCGTCCTTCCCGATCACGAGCGGCCTCAAATAATCGTCAATCGCGGCGACCACCGCTTTTGCGCGCCAGGTAAACGTCGCGCAGCCGTAGCCCACGAGGCCCGGTACATTGGTCTCCACCCTGACAACCACCAAGTTGATGCCCCGGGGCGCCGTGACAAAGGTTTTCACGTCCCGGATGGTCACGCCAGCCATGAAGTGTTCCTCCCGTTTCATATGTATCTTCTTGGCGTACTCAGCTCTTTACGGCGCCGCTTGTCATACCGGCGATAAAGTACCTTTGGAAGCAGACGAACAGGATGATCAGCGGCAGGCATGAGAAGGTCGAAGCCGCCATCAGGTCGTTCCATTTCACCTGGTACTGCGTGTTGAGCGACACGATGCCCACCGTCAGGGTTTTGAGCGAGTCTTTGGACATCAAAACCGCCGAATACATATATTCATTCCAGCCGTTGATGAAGGTGAAGATCGAAACCGACGCAATGCCCGGCAGCGTCAGCGGCAGAATGATCTTCCAGAAGGTGTAAAAAGCGGATGCGCCGTCCACTCGGGCGGCCTCGTCCAGCTCCGTGGGGATGGTCTTGAAGTAGGAAACCATCATCCACGTTGAAAACGCAACGTTGGTTGCCGCGTAAACAACGATGAGGCCCAGGAGCGTATTGTTCATTCGGTAGGTGGTGAGGATCGAGTAAAACGGAACCACCAGCATGACGCTGGGGAACATCTGCGTCACCAGCAGAAACCCCATGTACAGCTTCTTTCCGACAAATTTGTAGCGCGTGATGCCATAGCCCGAAAGGCACGACGCCGTCACGCAGATCAGCGTGGAGAAGGCGCAGGTAATCAGGCTGTTGAGCGTCATCCGGCCGAAGTCGTAAATCTTCCAGAATTTTGTGAAAGAGTCAAACGAAGCGGGCTGCGGAATCCAGGACGGGTTGGGCATGTAGGTCTGCGGTTCGGTCTTGAAGGCGGTGGACAGCATCCACGCAATCGGCACAAGAATGAACAGCGACAGCACCGTGAGCAGCGCGTAGCGCAGCGAGCCGTTCGCAAAGGTTTTCGCACGCTTGCCTGGCTTAGTCATCTCGTAACACCACCCTATACACTTTGCTGATCAGATAGCAGATTGCGAACACGATCACCGCCCAGGCCGACGCTTTGCCAAAGCGCAGGGATTCGAACGCGGTCGAGAAGATGTTCAGGCTGATCAGGCTGGTCGAGCTGCCCGGACCGCCCGCGGTCATCGTATAGACCAGCGTATACTGCTTGAACCACCAAACGCTGTCAAGGATGAGCGTGGTCGTCAGTACCGGCTTCAGCGACGGCACCGTGACGTGCAGGAACTGCTGCCAGCGGTTCGCGCCGTCGATGTGGGACGCCTCGTACAGATCATTGGAGATGGCCTGCATGCCGGCGAGAATCATCGTCATGACCAGCGGATAGCCCTTCCAAATGCAGGCGAACACCACCGACGGAAACGCGAGTTCCGCCGTGCCCAGCCACGAAACGTTGCCGGAGATCAGCCCCAGCCCTTTTAAAATCGCGTTGAGTACGCCGTACATCGGATTCATGATCCATGTAAACAGGAGCGCCACCACGGTTTCCGGGAAGAGCCACGGCAGCATGAAAATGATGCGGAAAGCCAAGCGGCCCTTGAATTCCTTATTGAGGAAAGACGCCAGCACAAAGCCCAGCAGAAAGTGCCCCGCGACCACCAGCAGCATGAACTTGAAAGTGAGCAGCACCGTGGACGCGAATTCGGGCTGGGTGACGGCCTGCTCGTAATACTTCAAACCCACAAAATCCCATCGGGTGACCAGATTGGTATTGAAAAAGCTCAAATAGACGCCGTAAAGCATCGGATAGATGATCAGCGCCACCATTATGATCACCGCCGGTAGGACGAAACCGTAGCCAATTCCCTGCTGCCGCCTGTCCATCCTGCCCATCGCAGCTTTTCGCTTCACCGTCAAGGATGCCATCGCGTTCGCACCTCCCTCAAGAATCGATCAAAGGACAGGGGTGAGGAGCGGGAGCTCCCCCCTCCCCTGTCCGAACCTAAAATTTAGTTGTAGTCCTCAAGGAGCTCGGTCATGCCGGCGCTGAGGTCGGCCACGGCCTGCTCGTTGGTCTTTTCACCGGCGAACACGGCGGAGTACGCGTCGCCCAGCAGCTGCTTGAGGGCGCCCATGCCCGGGAAGTCGTTCACCGGACGGCAGCCGTTGGCAATGGTCTGCAGGAAGCCCGCGTAGTCCTGACCCTGCAGGTACTCGCTGGCAAGGCCCGCGGCGCTGGAGGGCAGCTTGCCGCTCTCCTGCCAGAAGCGCATTTCGGCGTCGTTCGAGGCATAGAACTTGCAGTACTCGACGGCCGCTTTCTTCTGCTCTTCGGTGGCGTTCTTAGACAGCGCGTAGCCTTCGGTGTTCATCATCGAACCGGGCTCGGAGCCGGGCATCGGGAAGGTGCCGATCTTGCCCTTCAGATCCGGCGCGGCGGCGTAGGTCACGCCCATCGCGTTGCCGCCGGAGACCATCATGCTGGTATAGCCCATCGCGAAGTAATTCGCGGCGGTGGGGTACGTGATCTCGGTGATGCCTTCCGGCACAACCTTGTGCACGTTGTTCATGTCGGTCCAGAAGGTAAAGGCCTTCAGGAATTCCGGCGTATCGATGTCGGTCTTCCACTGGTCGCCATCCTTGAAGACGACCTTAAGGCCGTTGCTCCAAAGGTAGGACATGAAGCGCGACTGACCGGAGCTGTTGTTGGAGCCAACCATCGAGAAACCCCACTCGTCGGCCGTGCCGTCGCCGTTGGCATCCTTGGTCAGCGTCTGGGAAGCGGCCAGGAACTCGTCCCAGGTCGCAGGAGGCGTCAGGCCCGCTTCTTCAAAGCGGTCGATGCGGTAGAGCACCGCCAGCGGCTGCAGATCGATCGGGTAGTAAGCCATGATGCCGCCCACCTGGCAGCCGTCAACAACGCCGTTGCCGAACGCCGCGAGGTCATCGGCCGACAGGTAGTTGGTCATGTCCTCAACCAGACCGATGTCGACGAGG
>JAEZTD010000118.1 GCA_023443705.1 Bacillota bacterium
GCCAACAACTACGGCCCGCCCTACGGCGAGGCAGAGCGGAACTTCGGCATCCACATGGACCGGGACTGGCACACCCATCGGGACGAGCTCATTCTCTCCACCAAGGCGGGCTACGACATGTGGCCCGGCCCCTACGGCGACCACGGCAGCCGCAAGTACCTGATCGCGAGCCTCGACCAGAGCCTAAAGCGCATGCATCTTGACTACGTTGACATCTTCTACCACCACCGTCCGGACCCGGAGACCCCCCTTGAGGAGACCATGGCGGCGCTGGATCACATCGTAAAAAGCGGCAAGGCGCTCTACGTCGGCATCTCCAACTACCCGGCGGACAGGGCCGCGGAGGCCATCGGGATGCTTCGGCGCATGGGTACGCCGCTTCTGATCCACCAGCCCCGGTATTCTATGCTGGACCGTCGCGCGGAAGGAGGGCTTACCGACCTCCTTCGGCATGAAAAGGTGGGCATGATCGCCTTTGGTCCCCTGGCCGGCGGGGTGCTGACGGGGAAGTACCTGGGCGGCATTCCCAAGGACAGCCGCGCGGGGCACGACCCGCGCTACCTGAAGCCGGAGTCGATCACGGAGGAGACGCTTGCGAAGGTTCGCGCGCTTTCGTCCGTTGCGGCGGCGCGGGGCCAGAGCCTTTCGCAGCTGGCGCTTTCCTGGACGCTCCGGGACGAGGTGGTGACCTCGGCGCTCATCGGCGCTTCGAAGCCGGAGCAGGTTGTGGAGAACGCCGGCGCGCTCATGGCGCCGAAGCTGACGGCGGAGGAGCTGTCGCAGATTGACCGGATCCTCTCTCGGGAGGGCTGAGGCGGCAAACGCGCGGTGATGCGCCGACATCGGCTGCGGCGTGACGCGAAGCGCGGAGGCAAAGGCGTGCATTTCGAAAAAGGCGCAATGCCACAAAGAAAAATCCCGGCGCTCGTTTACGCGCCGGGATTCTTGCGGCCCGAACCTTTACCGGCGAAGCCGTACTCGCCGGGGCCGCCTTTGAAATTTTCGGGCTTACAGGCTGACGGAGGAACCGGCGTAGCCGCTCTTGATCTTGAAATAGGCCACCTGCTCCTTGAGCATCTCCGCCTGGTTCAGCAGTTTCTCGCTGGCCGCGGAGCTTTCAATGGCCGAGGAGGAGTTGGACTGGACGACCTGGGTGATCTGGTCGAGGCCGATGCGCAGCTGCTCGATGCCCGCCGCCTGCTCACTGGAGGATTCGGCGATGTTGTTCATCAGCGCCGCCGCCTCCTGAACCAGGCGCATGATCTCCACCAGCGCCGTGGCGGTGTCCTGGGCGACGGCCGAGCCCGCCGCGGTCTTTTTGATGGAGGTCTCGATCATGGCGGTGGTCTCTTTGGCGGCGTTGGCGCTGCGTGCGGCGAGGTTGCGAACTTCTTCCGCCACCACCGCGAAGCCCTTGCCGTGCTGACCCGCCCGGGCGGCTTCCACCGCCGCGTTGAGCGCCAGAATGTTCGTCTGGAACGCGATGTCGTCGATCACCTTGATGATCTTGGAGATGTTGGAGGAGGCGTCGTCAATCTCCGCCATCGCGGTGAGCATGGCGTTCATGCGGGTGTTGCCGTGGTCGGCCTTCTGCTTGGTGGTCTCCGAAAGCTGGTTGGCCTGGGAGGCGTACTTCGCGTTCTGGTTGGTCTTGCCCGCGATGTCCTCCAGCGAGGCATTGAACTGCTCGATGGCGCTGGCCTGCTGGGTCGAGCCCTGGGACAGCGATTCGCCCATTGAAGAGACCTGGTTGGCAGCCGAAGCGACGTTTCCGGAGGCGTCGCTGATGCCGCCCATCGTCTCGGCCAGCTTGTCCACGAAGCTGTTGAGGGACGCGGCCATCGCGCCGATCTCATCCTTTGTGCGCACGTCCAGCCGGGAGGTCAGGTCGCCTTCGGACAGTTCGCCGATCAGTTTTACGGTCTTGTTCAGCGGCTTGGTGATGTAGCTGATGATGATCCACGCCATCAGGATCGACGCGAGGATTGCCAGAATATCCAGACCAATGGAGGCGTAGACGGCCAGATTGACGTCGTCGTTGATGGAGGCCATCTGCGCTTCGATCGCTATGTCCATGGACTCCTGCGCCTCGTTCAGATGGGCGCGGATCGCATCGAACTCGGTATAGAGCGGGCTCTTCAGGAAGCTCGCCACGCCCCAGCCGACCGACAGCGCTTCTTCTGCCTTCGCGCCCCATTCCACGGATTCTGCGGAAAAGGCGTCGAGGTTTTCGCTGATGCTCAGCCCCGAAGTAGGGTGTTTGGCTTCGTTCCATATGGGATCCTGGCTGAGCAGTTCCGCCGCCTGCGTGGCGCGGTCGAAGGCCTGCTGCACGTTTTCCTTGAAATCCCCCAACAGCCGCTCCTTGTCCGCGGCAGGCACGCCGTAGTGGCCGATCTCCTGATAGGCGGAGAGCGCCTGATAGAAATCCCGGTCGGCGTTGGTCAGCAGCGATACGCCGTAGAAGGCCTCGGTGTGCAGGGTCTGCTTCATATCCCCGGTTACGGAGAAGATCGTGTTGGTTGCGAGAGCAGTTACCAGTACTGCGCCCAAAATCGGAATCAGCACGAGGACGAGCAGCTTTGAACGGATTTTCAGGTTCTTCAGCACGGTACGGTCCCTCCACAGTTGTTTTATTGGACGGCCGCCGAAAGGTCGAAGGCAAAGCAGGGAAGAGGAAGTCGTCCGATTCCTGCGGCGTCTCTGCAAAGTATTATATCGAGCTTTGTCAAGGGAAGTTTAGCGATAAAGGGCAAAACGCTCAGATTATCAACTGGAAAATTGTTTCGTGAGCTGAATGAAATGTGGAAAAACGAAACAAAACAACGAATATGCGTGGCGAGGGCGCAGCGTGGGCAAAGGGGTGCGCGCGGAAGGGCAGGGGGAAAAACGTGCCGGAACGCCGGAATTACACGATGGGTGGAATTGTGGAATCGCTTCTGCGCAATCAGCTCATTCGGTGTAATGGCTCCGGGCCGTAAAGCGGGGCTATGCCGGGCGCATCCGGGCAACGCGCCGAAGTGCCTGCGGAAAGGGCAAAGTGCCGGGCGTGCAACATAGCGCAGTAAGGCATTTGGGGTTGCGCTGCAAAAGCTTTCGGGCAGAAGCTTCAAGTGCAGGCCTTGAGGCGGAGCAGACACCCGAATCCGACGGCGGACGGGAAGCATCTTTCCGATCATGCAACATTTCAAACAAAAACCGCAACAAAAACGGCTGTTTCTTCGGTGCGCGGAACGATATAATAATTGTGGAAACGCAACCGAAGCGGGAGGAGATTGAAATGCCGAAGATCACCTTTATGGGTGCCGGTTCCACCATCTTTGCCAAAAACGTGCTGGGCGACAGCATGATGACTCCGGCCCTCGCGGAGAGCACCATCGCGCTCTACGACATCAACGAGACGCGCCTTCGGGAAAGCAAGCTCATGCTGGACGCCATCAACCGTAACGCCGGCGGCAGGGCGACCATTGAGACGTACCTGGGCGTAGACGCCCGCCGGGACGCGCTACGCGGCGCGAAGTACGTCGTCAACGCCATTCAGGTAGGCGGCTACGAGCCCTGCACGGTGACGGACTTCGAAATCCCGAAAAAGTACGGCCTAAGGCAGACCATCGCGGACACGCTGGGCATTGGCGGCATCTTTCGCGCGCTGCGCACCATCCCGGTGATGCTGGACTTCGCCCGGGACATGGAGGCGGTGTGCCCGGACGCGTGGCTGCTCAACTACACAAACCCCATGGCCATGCTGACCGGTGCGATGCTCCGAATGACCGCCGTCAAGACCGTCGGCCTGTGCCACAGCGTGCAGATCTGCGTGCCGCACCTTCTGGAAGGGCTCGGCATGGGCGGCGGCGAGGGCGTCCAGTCCAAAATCGCGGGCATCAACCACCAGGCCTGGCTGCTCGAGGTCACAAAGGACGGTGCGGATCTCTACCCCGAAATCAAGCGGCGCGCCCTCGAGCGTACCGAAAAGCACAACGACATGGTGCGCTATGAAATCATGCAGCGCTTCGGCTACTACGTGACCGAGTCCTCGGAACACAACGCCGAGTACACGCCCTGGTTCATCAAGGCGCGCTATCCGGAACTGATCGACCGCTTCAACATCCCGCTGGACGAATACCCGCGCCGCTGCGTCAAGCAGATTGCCGACTGGAACGAGCGGCGGGACGAGCTGACCAAGGACCCGACCCTGACCCATGCCCGATCGAACGAGTACGCCAGCTACATCATGGAGGCCATGGAGACTGGCGAGCCAGCCAAGATCGGCGGAAACGTCCTGAACACCGGCCTCATCACGAACCTGCCGAAAAACGCGGTGGTGGAGGTGCCCTGCCTTGTGGACAGGAGCGGCGTTGCGCCCTGCTACGTCGGCGACCTGCCCGAGCAGTGCGCGGCCCTCAACCGCACCAACATCAACGTGCAGGCTTTGACGATCGAGGCCGCGCGCACGCTCAAGAAGGACTACGTCTATCAGGCGGCGCTGCTCGATCCCCATACCGCCGCGGAGCTGTCCATCGACGACATCGTGGCCATGTGCGACGACCTGATCGAGGCCCACGGCAGCTGGCTGCCCGCGTATCTCTGACACTTTTTGAACCTCGCCGCGGCGGATTTTTGCGCCCGGAACCCGACAGGGTT
>JAEZTD010000136.1 GCA_023443705.1 Bacillota bacterium
AGTCGAACAGCACCTCGCCGTCGACTGTGATGCTCCCTGCGTCCGGCGTGACGATGCCTGCAATGGCCTTGAGCGCCATGCTCTTGCCGGAGCCGGACGCGCCCAAGAGCGCGCAGGATTCGTTGCCCGCGTCAAGGGCAAGATCCAGCCGGAAGTCCCCCAGCGCCTTTTGGATGCGAACGGACAGCATGCACGCCCTCCTTGAGTTTTTCAGGTTCCCTTTCGCTTTTCCAGCAGGTTGACCGCCAGCATGACGACAAGCGAAATGGCCAGGTTGACGCCAACCCAGAAGAAGGCCTCGGCATCCTGGCCGATCTGCCAGAAGTAGGCCACCGACGTGGAAATCGTCGCGGTGCGCCCCGCGATGTAGCCGGATACCATGCTGGTCGCGCCGTATTCGCCCAGCCCTCTCGCAAAGGAGAGCACCGCGCCTGCCGCGATTGCGTCTCGGCAGCCCGGCAGCAGTACCCGCCAGAAGATGAACGTGTCGCTGAGCCCCAGCGTCTGCCCGGCGTAGATCAGATCCCGATCGAAGGCGTCGAAGGCCGCACGCACGGTGCGGTACATCAGCGGAAAGGTGACGACGCTCACCGCGATCACCGACGCCTGCCAGCGCATGGTGATGGTCAGGTCAAACCAGCGCTTCATCAGCGCGCCCACGGGCCCTTTGGGCCCTGCCGTAATCAGGATAAAAAAGCCGATGACGGTGGGGGGCAGCACCAGCGGAAGCGTGAGTATCGTGTCCAGCACACCCTTGACCGCCCGCGGCGCGCGGGCGATGCGGTGGGCCGCCCAGATGCCGCCGAAGAACGTAAGGATCGTCGAAATCGCCGATATGCGCAGCGAGTTCCAGAGCGGGAACCAGTTCAGGCGGATCACATCCTTTGCGCGGAGATTTGCGCCGCGCACCCGGAGCGCGGGGGAGAAGGCCTGTCGGCGGCCCGGCGGCGCTTTGGCAGGAGAGACAGAATAAACCGGGACCAAACGGGACGGATCTCGTCCGATCAATATGGTTTGACACACCGTTTATTGTATAAGCCACCGTCGCGGCTGTCAAGCGCGCGGCAAGAAATCGCCAGAGACGCTCACGACAGACCGTCGTGCGATGATTGTGGTTGACTGCGCCGCAGTCCATTTTAGCGCAGCCGCGGGCGGGTATACTGAAAATCCGCTTTACAGTGCGGCATCGACGGGATACAATGGGGAAGAAAAGGGGGCGATCGGCGTGGAAGATATGTTGACGGTTCAGGAGACGGCCGAGCTGCTCCGGATCAACAAAAATACCGTCTATGAAATGATCAAGCGGGGCGAACTTGCGCATTACAAAATCGGCAAGCAGATCCGTCTGCGGCGCGGCGACATCGAGTCAAGGCTCGCGCCCGCCGCGGTTCCGGCCTCCCCGCCGCCGGAACCCGCCCGCAGCGCGCCCGGCCCGATGATCCTGTGCGGACAGGACCCGTCCCTCGATTTGATTGCCGCCCACTTGAATGGCCTTCATGGGATGCCGCAAATGCTCAGATCGCACCAGGGCAGCTACAACGCGCTGGTGGAGCTGTACTCGGGGCGCGCCAGCATCGCCACCGCCCACCTGTGGGATGAAAAGGCCGGCGCGTACAACCTGACCTACATCGATAAACTGCTGCCGGGCACGAGTGCGGTGGTGATCCGCCTCTTCGGGCGCACGGTGGGCTTTCTGACCGCAAAGGGCAACCCCAAGGGCATCGGGGCATGGGCGGATCTCGCGCGGCCGGAAGTGAAAATGGTCAACCGGGAAAAGGGCAGCGGCATCCGGGTGCTGGTGGACGAGAAACTCAGAAAGTTCGGCATACCGTCGAACCGGGTGACGGGCTATGAGACGGAGCGCGGCAACCACGCCGCCGTGGCCATCGCGGTGGCGGCGGGCGGCGCGGATGTGGGCGTGGGCATTCAGGCAGCAGCCCGGCAGGTTGCAGGCGTGGACTTTATCCCGCTGCAGCAGGAGTGGTACGACATGGTGATCCTCGCCGCGCACAAGGACGACGCGCCTTACCGGGCGGTGATCGACTACGTGTGCTCGGAAGCGTTCATAATAGAATTGAATCGGCTCGGCGAGTACGACTTTTCGCAGACCGGGCGCATGTTTCGGCTTTAGCGGAACGGAGAGAGATGCATCATGAAGATCGGCGCGAGGAACCAGCTCAAGGGCACGGTGGTAGGGATCGACCGGGGCGCGGTCAACGCGATTGTCACGCTGGACATCGGCGGCGGCAACCTGGTATCGGCCACGATTTCGATCAAGTCGGCGGATGAACTCAAACTGGAGGCGGGGAAGACCGCCTACGCGATCATCAAGGCCACCAGCGTCATGATTGGCGTGGACGAGTGAATCCTGATGAAAGTCCAGAATATGAGGGCAGTCAAAAACCGAGGGGTTCAGGATGCGTGTGCCCCTAAGTGTGGAAAGAAGGGGCTCAAGGCAAATCACACTCAACCCCTCGCGCCGTTGGACGGACGATAGTTTTACTAATCTGGCAAAAGACTACGTTGCAAACAAACCAAGCGATTCTATTGCATCGACAAGTTCTTGGCGCAGCCGAACCGTATATTCCCCTTTTTCCTTTTTTAGTTCAATCCACGCTATACCCCAATATGTTTCGTTGCCCTCATCGCCTATCAGCTTGAACTTATTTAGGTGTCTAGCGGTAATCTGTCCGAGCCTACGATTCTGCACACTGAAAAAGCGAAAATCTCGGCCATATTGTTTTCCTAATGATTTACAGGAAGCTGTGTGGGAAGGGGCAAGGTACCATTTCTCAAGCGCTTCCAGCATGTTTTTATCATTTTTAACATTGGGTAGTGTAAGGATTTCTTTCCAATCATCAATAGAGATTTCCACATCATAGTTGTATGTGTGAGGATTACGGTACACATTAAGCATAGTTCATCCCTCTTATTCTAAGAAAGGTTCAGCCGGATTGGGTTGGCCAAATGCAATCGTTCAGTTTGATGGCTATATCAGTCTTCTAGCCAAGCAACATTGCGACGCGCGCCTCTGGCTCAGCGAAAGCCGGCGTCTCCCTCAAAGCGCGGCCTTTTGGACATCTTTACCTTACCGGGGACGACCTTGCCGCCCGCGTACAGCGGCAGGTAGCTGCCGCCGGGCGTAATGCCGGAGACGTTGTCGCCCAGCCAGCGCACCTGATAGAAGTCGTCGATGGCGCGCTCGCGGGTTTCGTACTCGGCCACCGGGAACTCAAACGTCACCACGTCGCCCGCCGAGACGCGGCCCAGCTTCAAAAACACGCCGTCTACCACGGAGAGGGTGCGTCCGGTCTCAACCCGCCCGGCGCCGCCCGAAGCATACGTGACGCGGATCGCGCCGTAGGGCGCCCAATCCGGCGTGCGGCAGACGAGATCGGGGATGTCTTTGCGGATGCGCAGCACGACCCTGCCCTCGTGGGGCAGGTGGCTTTCCACGTCCAGCCATTTCGAATCTCGGTTCAAAAGCAGGTTGACCGACACGCGGCCCCGCCTTTCCGTCACGATGCTGCGCCAGCCGTAGTACAGCCCCCGCGCACCGGAGGCCACGCAGCAGGTCTGCACGTCCATGATGTGGCCGCGCCCCTTGACGCCGGAGTAGACGAAATCGTTGGGCGCGGCGTAGCCCGCGAATGCGCCGCGCAGCCGGTCGCCCACCCGGTAGAAGGTCTTGTGGCGGGGGATGTCCTGCGCCTTGGTGTCCAGCTGGCATATCCAGGAGGTGTCGGTGAGTTGGGACTCCACCAGATGGTTGCGCAGGAACTTCTCGGCCACCTGCCAGTATTCGGTGTAGCCCGCCTCCGCCAGCGCGATCGCGCAGCCGATGGCGTCCACCAGCGTGCAGGTTTCGTGCTCGTAGCCCTGGTCGTGCATGTCGCCGGGCGTCCAGCCGAAGGCGGTGCACCAGTTGTCCAGCGCCCATTTCAGCCGCTTCTCGACCCAGGCCGTGAGCTTGGCGTTTTCTGTGAAGAGTGCGAACTTCGAGATGGAGTGCAGCGTGCCCATGCGGGTGTGGAAGTGGCCGTTCCGGTACTCCAGCGCGCCGTTCCAGCTGCCGTCGGGCAGGAAAGCGCCGCTTCGCAGCACGATACCGGCGACAAAGTTTTCGCACAGCTCCAGCGCGTCGGGGTTTCCCGTCATCTGGTGCCAGGTTAAAAGCGGGTTCACTTGCCGCCCCCACATGGCGCAGGGGTCGTAGGCCAGCCGCGTGTTCACCGCGTCCAGCGAAGGCCAGCCGCCCTCGAAGTATTCGCTGGCGGGGTAGTACCAGCTCTCCCGCTCCTTGCGGGCGATGCGTTTGAGCGCCGCCACGTGGCGGTCCGCGTAGCCCTTTACGCGCTCGTCTCCGGTGGCCTGGTACCAGGTGGCGAGGCCAAGGATCACCGCGCGCTGGTCGATCATCGGCGCGCCGGGGCGAAATGGCGCGCCGAGGCGCTTCATTTCCTCATCGGTGAAGGTGTTGCGGCGGTAGCAAAGCCCGTCGTCCTTGATGAAGCCCAGAAGGTTCTGGCGGTAGCGCGCCTCTACGTCCCGGCCCTCGTCGGTGCCGGTCATCGCGCGCACCAGCTGTATGGAATCGACGAGCCGCCCGTGACTCGAGCCAAAGTCCCAATTGCCGTGGCTCATCCACGCGGGGTGCTCCGCGTCCGACTGCAGGAACCCGCTGAAGAAGGGAATGCCTTCGTAATCCTCGTCGGCCACGTTCAGCATCGCGTTCAGCGCGATCAGCGCGCGATCGGCGAGGTTCAGGGTATCGGGAATCTGACGGTTCATGGGATCTCCTTTCCCCTTAAGAGGTCAGCCCTTCAGAAAGTCCGCCGCCGAGAAGGAGCTGTTTAGGTCCTGGGCCATGTTGATGGCCAGCATGTCCCAATTGAGGAAGCCGGGACTCATGACGGGCGCGCCGGTCTCCGGCACGTAGTACTCGTGCATTTCGCCGGTGGTTTTGAGGTCTTCGCCCAGAAGCGTCAGCGTCTGGTGGAACAGGCGCTCGGCCTCGGCGCGGTAGCCGTAATTGAGAAGCCCCCGGAACACGCAATAGTTGACCACCAGCCAGATCGGCCCCAGCCAGTTGGAGGGATTGTTGGTGGCCTCGAGGTTATACATCTTCTCGTCCTTTGAAAGCGAGCGGATGCCATAGGGGCTGGCGAAGGTTTTTTCGTCGGTTATGTGCTCCCGCACGATGCGCTCGGCCTGCTCCGCTGTGGCGATGCCCGCGAGGAGCGGCAGAAAGCCCGTCCACGCCCGCACCTTGATGGGCAGCGTGTGCCAGAACACGCCCAGCCCCTTGTGGAACCAGTCGTAGGCGCGGGTCTTCACGTCCACATCCTGGGAGTAGAAGAACCCGTCGCGCTCGTCCCAGCACTCCCGCCGGATCGCCTCCGCGAGGGCGTCGGCCTTCGCTTCGTAGTGGGCGGCGCGGGCCGCGTCGCCGAGCCGCGTCAGGATGCCCGCCATCGCGCGCAGTTCCATCACCATAAAGCCGTTCAAAAACATATTGGCGGTGGAGAAGCGCGGCCGGCCGAAGGTGGCCGGGTCGTTGTCCATGCCGATCATCACGTCGT
>JAEZTD010000174.1 GCA_023443705.1 Bacillota bacterium
GTTGTCCATGGATCCGGTCACAATGATCGCCACCGCCACCGCGGCGTCGTTGCCGGAACTCATCATCAGGCCGTAGAGCAGGTCGACAAAGGGCATCTTCTCGCCCGGCGTGACCGGCACGAGGGAAGAGTCCTTCGGGACCTTTGAGGCGTCTTTGGGGATGGTGATCGTCTCGTTCAGGTGGCCGTACTCCAGCGCCAAGAGCAGCGTCATGACCTTGGTGGTGCTGGCAGGGTACAGCTTTTGCTTTGAATTTTTATCGAACAGCACCCGCCCGGATTTGTAATCCATGACGATGGCGGCCGTGCCGGCAATATCGCCCGCGGAAAGTTTTCCGGGGTTTTTTTCGTCATACGTGTCGGCCGCGGTATTGGCTTCCGCGCGCGCGGGAACGCCCGCGACGCTGCCGAAGGCAATCGCGGTCGAAAGGAGGACGGTGAGGAAGAACGCAAAAAAATTAGGACGCCTGGTCAACGTGCGAACACCCTTTCCAGCGCGCCGGCGCCTCGGCGCGGGCACACGCATCTTAAAGTATATCACTTATGACGAAATTTGTATAGATATAGTTGTATGTAAAATCCTAACTACCGTTGGGCCGGACTTGTTTTTTTTCGGAAAGCTGGGTATAATTGAATTGATGTAAAGGCGGCAAAGACAAGTTTTTACAAGCGGGGCGGCGCCGTGTCACAATGGCCGCCGGCGCCCGCCGGAGAGGATGTCACCCGATGGCAAAGCGCATTTTGATCGTAGACGACGAGCCCCTCATTGTGAAGGGCTTAAAATACAGCCTCGAGCAGGACGGGTATGAAACCGCGTCGGCCGCGGACGGCGAGGAAGCCGTTCAGACTTTTTTTGCCGGGCAGTTTGATTTGGTGCTTCTTGACGTCATGCTGCCAAAGGCCAGCGGCATCGAGGTCTGCCAGCGCATCCGCGAAAAGAGCAACGTGCCCATCATCATGCTGACCGCCAAGGGCGAGGACATGGACAAGATCCTCGGCCTTGAATACGGCGCGGACGATTACATGACCAAGCCCTTCAACATTCTGGAGGTCAAGGCCCGCATCAAGACCATCCTGCGCCGCACCGGCCAGATGAACCGGGGCGCCGACGCCCGCACCGTCACCGTGCGGGACATGGTCATCAACCTAAACAATCGCTCCGTGGTGGTGGGCGACCGCGACGTCAACCTGACCGCCAAGGAGTTTGACCTTCTCCAGCTGTTCGCGACCAACCGCGGCAAGGTCTTCAGCCGTGAGGCGCTGCTCGAGACCATCTGGAAATATGATTACCTCGGGGACTTGCGCACGGTGGACGTACACATCCGCCGCCTGCGCGAAAAAATCGAAAAGAACCCCGCCCAGCCGGAATTTATCTTCACCAAGTGGGGCGTTGGCTATTACTTTACCGACAAAGATTGACGCCGGCCATTAACTGCCGCCGGGCCGGGCTTCATCTACGCCGAACGAGGAGTGGGCGAACATTTTACCGACGAGGGCCAGAGCGTTCCTATATTCGATACGGTGGAGAATCGTACTCGCCTACCTGCTGATTATCTGCGTCGCGTTCCTGGTGGTCGCGACCAGCCTGATCCGCATGGTGGGCGAATATCTGTTTTCCCAGAAAGTGCGCGAGGAGCAGCGGCTGACGGAGACCCTGTCGGAGCAGCTCGGCGGCTTTCTGGTGGACGACGACGCCGAAAGTCTGTACCGTGCGGTGACGAACGCTTCCCTGACCGACGCGGCGCGGGTCATGGTGGTGGACGCGCTGGGCGTCGTGCAGGCGGACGGGTATTCTGAGTTCAACGGCCGGCGATTGGAGCTGGGCGAAGTGGCCGCCAGCCTGTCCGGACAGGGCTCGGCCTATGGCTATTACAATGTCGGCGAGGCCGGCGCGGGCTGGCTTGGCCGTTCCGGGGGCGCGGAGGGGCAGATGGTGGGCGTGTATACCGCGCCGATTCTGTCGGGGAGAACGCTGGTCGGCGCGGTGGTGTATTCGTCCATGGCACAGGACGTGTACCAGAGCCTTACGCAGATGCAGCGCCAGATGACGCTGTGGCTTCTGCTCGTAACCGTATCCGTTCTGATCCTGAGCCTGATGGTCTCGCGCATCTTCACGCGGCCCATCGAGGAGCTCAGCCAGGGCATCTCCCGAATGACCCAGGGCGACCTGACCAGCCGCGTCACCGTTCGCGGACGAAACGAGTTTTCCCAGCTGGCCGAGGCCTTCAACATGATGTGCGAGCGGCTGGAGCGGCTGGACCAGACCAGAAACCAGTTCGTGTCCAACGCCTCCCATGAGCTGAAGACGCCGCTCTCCACGATGAAGATTCTGAGCGAGACGCTCCTCTACCAGGAGACCTGCGACCTCGAAATGCAAAAGGAGTTCCTCGGCGACATCACCAAGGAGATCGACCGGCTCAACTCCATCATCAACGACCTGATTACGCTGGTGCACATGGACGACCGGGGTGTGACCAAACTGCAGTCGTCGCTTGTATCGCTGGACAAGCTCGTGCAGGAGGCGGCGCGGCGACTCCGGCCGCTGGCGGAGGGCCGTGAGATAGCGCTGGAAGTTGCGATCCGCGACCAGATAGAGACGATGGGCGACGCGATGAAGCTGGAGCAGGTGTTCTACAACCTGATCGACAACGCCATCAAGTACACGCCCACCGGCGGCAAGGTGCGGGTGGAGATGGCGCGATCCGGCAAGAAGGCGGTCATCCGGGTGATCGACACCGGCATCGGCATCCCGAAGGCCGACCAGTTGCACGTATTCGACCGATTCTACCGCGTGGACAAGGCGCGCTCCCGCGATACCGGCGGCACGGGCCTCGGCCTTGCGATCGTCAAGCAGATCGTGCTGCTCCACGAGGGCAGCGTGACGGTCGCCAGCGAAGAGGACAAGGGCTCCACCTTCACCGTTGAGCTACCGATCATCAACCTGCAGTACATCGGAGGATGAAAGTGAAACGATCAAGAACCGCCCGGGCTGCGGCCATCCTCCTGGCGCTTGCGCTCCTGACGGGCTGCGCGTCCCTCTCCTTCGTGCCGGAGCGCGCAAACGTCAACCGAACGCTGCCGCCCGCCGAGAGCGACGGGTTGACCGCGCCTGCCGGCGACAGCGCGGCCGAGTACACCGGAAGGTTTACGCTGAACTATGTCGCGTCCGATCAGCAGTCGCTGGTGGCGGTCAGTCGCACCATGCGCCTGACGGGCGAGGATCTGATGGCCGAGAAGGTCATGGAGCGGTTGCTCGATCCGCCGGATACGCTGCCGGGGGTGCTGCCCATCGCGCCGGACGGCACGAGGCTGATCTGGGTGGAGCAGTCGGAGGGCGTCGCCACGGTCAACCTGTCGGTGGACGCGCTGTCGCTGACCGAGCAGGAGCTCAGTTGGATGCGCGCCGCCATCGCGGGTACGCTGGTGGGCACCGACGGCATCCAGTACGTAAACGTGCTGATTGGCGGCAAGGAGGAAAGCTCCCTCGCGCTGCCCTCCGGCGTGCTTCCCAGAACCGACGGCAACCTGACCGCGCTGTGGGCGCAGTTGCAGGCCGATCAGGAGCGCTTTAATCAGCCGGACGGGCGGCTGGACCGGAACGTCACGCTGTACTTTCCGTCGCAGGACGGAGGGTATCTGTTGCCCGAGGTACGCGCGGTGCGCTTTTCGAACGACGATTATGCCCTGGAACTGATCCGCCAGCTGGCCGCGGGCGGAAAAAACGGCCGCGTGCTGCCCAGCGAGGGCATCCTCTCCGCCAACCCTACCATCGAAACGCTGGAGGACGGCCGCCGCGTGATCTCGCTCAGGCTGGCCGGCGGGTTTGAGGAGGCGCTGAAGGGGATCGGCGTCGAGCCGGGGTTCGCCTACGGTGCGCTGGCGCTGACGCTGTGCCGCTTTGTACCGGAGATCGATGCGCTCAGGATCACCGCCGACGGGGCGCCGCTTCAGCCCTTCACCC
>JAEZTD010000219.1 GCA_023443705.1 Bacillota bacterium
AACGATGGCTCGCGCGACGCCAAGTCTTTTACTTCTCGCCGGAAGGTTTGCTGCCCGGCGCGCACGCGGCACCCCGGCTCCGGCGCAGGGCGTAGGCGATGGACGCTGCGATGGAGAGCCCCAGCGCGATGGCTCCCGCGGCGAGCATTGTGTTGGAACCGGCCGCGGCGGCGTCGGCATACCGGTTCTGCACCAGCGCCAGCATGGTGTTGTAGAGCCCCGCACCGGGCACCATCGGGATCACCGCGACGGTCAGGAAGATCGTGGCAGGGGCGCGAAGCCTTACGGCGAGCCACTCCCCAATCAACGCCGAGAGAACCGACCCAAAAAAGATCCCCGCCCACTCGGCGCCAATCCGCGCGCCGGCCCAAAGGCTCAGCGCGTAACCGATGACTGCCGCCAGCGAAGCAGGCAGGATCAACCGCGGGGGCGTTCGGAACAGCATCCCGAACAGCGCCGCCGCTATGAAACAGCCGATGAGTTGGAGCGCGATGTCCATCATGCGCCGCCTCCGATCAGCATCCACGCAGAAATCGAAAGGCCGGCCCCGGCCGCCAGCACGATTGCGCGGATCAGCGCCTCGCCCGCCCGCGCCACGCCGGACACCAGATCGCCCCGCATGGCGTCGCGAATTGCGTTGGTCATGGCAAGGCCGGGCAAAAGCGGCATCATCGCCGAAATGATGATCCTGTTCACGTCGCCCATTGAAAAAACTCTGGTCAGCACCAGCGCAAGCAGCGCCGTCAGCGACCCGCCCACGAGGCTTATCAGTGGAAGACCTGCTTCTTCGTTCATCCGCCCCGTTACCGCCTGGGCGAGAAACGCGCAGGCGCCGGCGGCGGCGAGATCAAAGGGCGCGCCGCTGAACATCAGCGCAAACATCGCGGAGGAGCCCGCGGCGATCGCGCTTTGCCGCAGCCAGCCCAGAGACGGTCGCGCGGATAACATCTGGAGTTCCGCCTCCGCGGCGTCCAGAGGGCGCGCGCCGCACGCCAGCTCACGGGATATGGCGTTGACGCGGTCGATCTTTGAGAAGTCTACCCGCCGCCGGGACACCCGCGCGATCAGCGATTTTTCACTACCGATGGAGAGCATGATGCCGGTGGGAAAGGCGATCACTTCCGATTCATACCCGAACGCGCGGCAGATGTGCCGCGCCGTCTCCTCGGCGCGGTAGGTTTCGCCGCCGTTGCCCAGCATCAGCTGCGCCGCAAGCGCCGCCACACGGGCCACCTGTTTCAGTTTTTCCGAATCGCCTTCCATGCTCTTCCCCCTCGGCGCAATGATCTTCGAGCGCCGCATTCCTGTCCAGGCGAACCCGCAAGGCGCGGAGCACTTGCGCCGCGCCTTGCGGCATGCGATAATACTTTTATGTGAAAACGGTAAAGGAGCGCCTTATGACAAACGTATACTTTGTGCGCCACGCCGAGTCCGACAACCGCGTCCGCGACAACCTTCTGCGCCCGCTGACGGAAAAGGGCGCGGGAGACTGCATGCTCGTAACCGGTTTTCTGAGGGACAAGGGAATCAGCCGGATATACTCAAGCCCTTTCAAGCGTGCCATGGATACGCTCGGCGGGCTTTCGGCACTGCTTGGCATTCCGATCATCCCGCTTGACGCCTTCTCTGAGCGAAAGATTTCGGACGGCTGGGTGGACGACTACGAGGCGTACGCCCGAAATCAGTGGCGGGATTTTTCATTTAAGCTTCCCGGCGGCGAAAGTCTCCACGAGGTGCAGGCCCGAAACATCGAGGTCCTTCTTGATATCCTGCGGCGGCACCCCGGAGAGTCCATCGCCATCGGCTCCCACGGCACCGCGCTTTCAACGGTCGTCAACCATTATGATCCGGCTTTCGGATACGAACAGTTTCTGGAGATCCTCGATCTGATGCCGTGGCTCGTCCATCTATCCTTCGATGGGTCAAGGTGCGTTGGCATCAGATCGATCAATCTGTTCGAACCTTAGTCGTCTTTAGGCCGCCCGTCAGGTAGCCGTGCGCGCCTCCAGGAAGTCCAGGTATTCGTCGTAGCTCTCGCGCCGGTCGAGAATCGTGCCCGGCAGAAGCTCGATCACCCGGTTCGCGACCGTCTGCATCACCTGATGGTCGCGCGAGGTAAACAGCATCGTGCCCTTAAACTCCACCATGCCCTCGTTCAACGCGGTGATGGCCTCCAGGTCCAGGTGGTTGGTGGGCTCGTCCATAAGTAGTACGTTAGCGCCGGAGACCATCATCTTGGCAAGAATGCAGCGCACGCGCTCGCCGCCAGACAGCACCTTCGCGGCCTTCGTCGCTTCCTCGCCGGAGAAAAGCATCCGCCCCAGCCAACCCCGGATCGTGATCTCCAGCTTATCCTCGGAGAACTGCCGGAGCCAGTCGATCAAGGAATACTCCACGCCGTCAAAAAACACCGAGTTGTCCGCCGGGAAGTAGGCCCGTGTGGTGGTGACGCCCCAGGTAAAGTCGCCCTCGTCCGGCTCCATCTCGCCCATCAGGATTTGGAAAAGCGTCGTCCGGGCCAGTTCGTCCTTGCCCGCAAAGGCGACCTTGTCCCCCGGCCGCACGATGAAGGAGACGTTGTCCAGCACCTTGCGATCGCCGATGGTCTTTGTAAGGCCCCGCACGGAGAGCACGTCGTTGCCCACCTGGCGTGACTGCTCAAAGTGGACGAACGGATATCGGCGGGACGACGGAACAAAGTTCTCCATCTGCAGGTTGTCCAGGAGCTTTTTCCTCGAAGTCGCCTGGCGGGACTTGGACGCGTTGGCACTGAAGCGCCGAATGAACTCTTCCAACTCCTTGGCCTTTTCCTCGTTGCGCCTGCGCTGGTCCCGCGCTTGCCTCGCGGCGAGCTGCGTATATTCGTACCAGAAGTCGTAGTTGCCCACGTACATCTGAATTTTGCCAAAGTCGATGTCCACGATGTGGGTGCACACGTTGTTCAGAAAGTGCCGATCGTGGGAGACGACGATGACGGTGTTGGGAAAGTCCATCAGGAAATTCTCCAGCCACTTGATGGCGTGGAAATCCAGGTTGTTGGTCGGCTCGTCCATGAGGAGGATGTCCGGCGACGCAAATAGCGCCTGTGCCAGGAGTACCTTCACCTTCATAGGGCCGTCCAGTTCGCGCATCAGCATCCGGTGATGTTCGCCGGTGACGCCGAGGCCGTTTAACATCGTCTCCGCGTTGGGTTCAGCGTTCCATCCGTCGAGCTCGGCAAATTCGCCCTCGAGCTCGCCCAATTTCACGCCGTCTTCGTCGGAAAAGTCGGCCTTCTGGTAGAGTTCTTCCTTCTCCATCATCACCGCGTACAGGCGTTTGTGCCCCATCAGTACGGTTTCGAGCGCCGTGTGCTCGTCGAAGGCAAAGTGATCCTGCCGGAGCACCGCCAGGCGTTCGCCGGCTTTCACGGTCACCTCGCCCTTTGTCGGCTCCAGCTCGCCGGAGAGGATTTTCAGAAACGTCGATTTTCCGGTGCCGTTGGCGCCGATCAAGCCGTAGCAGTTGCCCGCGGTAAACTGCACGTTGACGTCACGAAACAGCTCCCGCCCGCCGTATTGAAGAGATATGCCCTGTGCGCTGATCATTTCTTACTCCCTTTCATTCCCAAAGCCTATCGTTATCTGCAGCAAAAAGCCTTCATGCTTCCATCCGCTTCAGACTTTCCACAAACTGTCTCGCCACTCTGGGCGAACGCCCGCCACGCTCAATCGCGTACCGCTCAGACGCTGTCTCCAGATCGGGCTTATCTGAAACGCCGTAATCGCGCGCCAAACCCCGCACGATTTCAAGATACCGCGCCCTGTCGGGCTTCAAAAACGCCACGTTCAGTCCGAAGCGCTGCGAGAGCGACACCTGCTCCTGAATGGTCTCGTTGATGTGGATGTCGTCGTCGCCCCGGTCGGAAAACCGCTCGCTCACAATGTGCCGCCGGTTGCTGGTGGCGTAGATCACAACGCGCTTCGTCCGCGCGGACACCGTGCCCTCGAGAATCGCCTTCAGCGCGCCGACCTCCTCGCTGCCCGCCGAAAAGGAAAGGTCATCGATGAATAGGATGAACTTCAGCGGGTTGTGCTTGAGACTCTCGATCACCCGCGGAATTTCCATCAGCTGGTTTCTGCGTATCTCGATCAGCCGGAGGCCAAGGGACGAATACTCATTCACCACCGCCTTGATGGTGGAGGACTTGCCCGTGCCCGCGTCCCCATAAAGCAGCGCGTTCGCCGCAGGCTTGCCTTCGAGGAGCGCGACGGTGTTGTCGATGACGGCCCGCCGCTCCCGGTCGTACCCCTTGAGGTCCGAAAGGCGGACGGCATCCGGGGTGCCGACCGGCACGATTTCACCGCCGCGCACTGAGAACATTACATTCCGGGCAAAGATGCCGTATCCCGTGCTCGACATCCGGGAGAGCATGCTTCTGTACGCCGCGGAGAAATCCCATGCTCCGTTCGTCCACTCCGGCAGATATCCGTCGTAGCCAATGGTCTCCCGCACCTCACGGGCGGAGAGCCTGGAGAGTTCCTCCAGTACCTTAAGCTCGTTCGCAAGGCAGGTCTCCAGCGCCGGACCGATCGCTTCACCCCGGGCGAACCGCGTCACGTAGGGGTTTTCATCGGACAGGACGCGGTCAAGAATGACGCCGCCGAGGTCTTGCCCCTCTCGAAACAGCGCGGAGGCAAAGCCCGCATAGTCGTTTGTCCGCTCCACGATGCTTTTGCCTGTGCCCTCTAGGAGCGGCGGAAGCTTGCCGAGCACTTCATCGTCCAAAAGGTTTCGGAAGACGACCAGCGCGTGCATTTTGAGGTTCAATTCGTCAAGGCGGCTCATCTGGATTTCCCTTCCGTTTTCCACGCGGCCCTTCTGCCGCGCTTATACCAGTATAAAGGGGCAACGTAAAGGGAGCAAGCAAAAACGCCGATTCCGCCCGAGAAAGGGGCCAATTAAGCTGTTTTGTGCATTTCAAAAAGCGTCCCGCGGCCCGGGAATCCTCCCGGTCGCGGGACATTGGTCACTTTGTAAGTTCGTCTTTAGTAACCGCCCAACTCCTCGACAAATTCGCCGTCGTCAAGGCTGTCATCTATATCGCCCTGTACGCCGTCCGTATCAAAGCCGCCGAACGAATTTTGCGAATCCGACGAATCGGAACCGAGCATCGAGAACCCGTACTCCATCAGTCTGCGGGTATCGGTCCAACGACCGCTTTTCGAGCTCTTCAGCGTCACGGCAATCAGCGTGACGCCATCCTTTTCCGCCGCACCGACGAAGCACTGGCCGGCCTTGGAGTGATAGCCCGTTTTGATGCCGATTTCGTACGGGTAGTAGTGGGGCGAGGACTCGAGGAGCATTGCGTCGCTGGTGGTCAGCTTGCGCTTTTTATGCTTGTTTGTTTTCGCCAGCGTGTAACCCGTTGCGGAAACAATCTTCCGGAATTCGGCGTTCTTCATCGCCTCCCGGGCGATGATGGCCAGATCCCGCGCAGTGGAATAATGCTTTTTGTTGTGGTATCCGTGCGGATTCACGAAGTTGGTGTTCGTACAGCCAAGCTCCTGCGCGCGCCGGTTCATCCTTTCGACAAACTTGCTCACCGAACCCGAAACAGCCACCGCAATCGTAACCGCCGCGTCGTTGCCGGATCGGAGCATCAGGCCGTAGAGGAGGTCCCGAAGGGTCGTCTTCTCCCCCGCCTTGAGTGGAACCAGCGATGAATCCTTGGGGAGCTTTGTAATCTGCTTGGGGACCTTGACGGCCTTGTCCAGCTTGCCGTATTCCAGCGCAAGCAGGCAAGTCATAATCTTGGTGGTGCTGGCCGGGTACAGGATTTCGTCGGCGTTTTTTTGAAACAGCAAATCTCCCGTTTCCGCGTTCATCACGACGGCGGCCGCGCCCCGGATGTTCTCCTCTGTCAGATCCTGCGGGTTATTCTCATCATAAGTTTCGACCGCAGGCGCTGCCGTGGGCGCCGCCGTGGCGGCCAGTTCCGCCCTTGCCGGAAGCGCGGGCGCGCACCCAAGCG